>NZ_JAQCZB010000020.1:0-36422 GCF_027682785.1 Coprococcus sp. AF51-11b1
ATATTCTTAATCGAATCCACATAATCCAGATCCATCAGCATCATCTGATGTACTTCAAAAATTGCCGCATTGGCTTCTCCTACATCTTCCATTGCCTTGTCATACAACTCACCGAGCTGTGCGATCGCAGTCTCCTGGGCATCCTCAAAACGTGCCACCTCTGCTTCGGTATCCTCTACATGATACCGTCTTACCTGCTTTTCCTGTCTTTTATAGAAAGCAATCTTCCCGATGGCTACGCCACCAAAAACACTTTTACCACTTAGTGTAATCATAATCCTACAGATTCTCCTCTAATACTTTCTGGATTTCGGCGATTGCGTCTTCTTCGTCTTCGCCTTCAGCTGTGATGATAACCTCATTTCCTTTTTTTACGCCAAGACTCATAACTGCCATAATGCTCTTTGCATTAACTTCACGTGTATCTCCTGCTTTTTTGATCTTAATATCTGAAGTTTTTTTCGCAATTGCTTTTACCAGAATTCCTGCCGGTCTTGCGTGGATTCCCTGTGCATCTGTTACTACATACTTAAATTCTTTCATGATAAATTCTCCTCGTCTTTTTCTTTCATTTTTAGTTTACTTTTTTGACAGCGTTTTGCTTGCCAAAACGCCGCCATTATTAAAACAGCTTTCGCTGTTCTATTCTACTGTATCTACGGCAAATAGTGGATCGCCGGCTTTAACTTCTCCCGTCGCAAGGAAACGTACTCTCTGATTCTCTTCCAGTTCTGTACAAAGTACCGGTGAACAAAGAGACGGTGCATGCGAAGTCAGGAATGGAATATCGATCTTCATAAGCGGATCCCCCTTCTTCACTTTCTGACCATTTTCTACAAATACTTCAAATCCTTCACCGTTCAGAGATACGGTATCAATACCGATGTGAAGCAGCATGCCAAGTCCGCTTTCTGTCTGGAACCCAAGTGCATGCTTTGTTTCAAATACGAAAAGCACTTCTCCATCTTCCGGTGCGCAGATCACAGCATCTTCCGGTGTAACAACAGCTCCGTCACCCATCATTTTTCCTGCAAATCCTTCATCCGGACAGGTTGTAATATCGCCTGCCATACCGGTGATCGGACTGGATACAACAATTGTATTTACCACTTTTTCCTGGGTTTCATTATTTTCATTTACAGTATCTGTATTTTCTTCAGCTGAATTCTCTTCTGACACAGCAGCGCTCTCATAATATTCATCCGGAGCTGTTTCCAGATAATCTTCCAGTTTAGACTTAATCACCGTTACCTGCGGACCATAAATGATCTGGACACCCTGTCCCTTTTTCACGATTCCTCTGGAACCTGTTGTCTTGATGATCTCATCATTTACGCGGGCTGCGTCATGAACTGTGATACGAAGTCTTGTTGCACAACAATCCACATCACTGATATTTTTCTTTCCGCCAAGTCCCTGTGTGATTGCCTCACTTACCGGATCTGCGGTCCCTGTATTCCCTGCTGTTTCTTTTCCTGCTTCTTTTCTGGCATTTACATCTGCCTTTGTATATAATTTTGTCTCTGTATCATCATCTTCACGTCCCGGTGTCTTGAAGTTAAACTTTTTGATCAGGAAACTGAAGATAAAGTAATACAGGAAGAAATAAATAATTCCAACCGGAATGATCCGAAGCCAGCTTGTCTTTGCATTTCCCTGCAGGATACCGAAAAGGAACAGATCCAGAAAACCACCAGAGAAGGTAAGTCCTACTGCTATATTCAGGATATGCGCGATCATGTAAGCAGAACCTGCAAGCACTACCTGTACAGCAAAAAGTGCCGGTGCAACAAAAAGAAATGAGAATTCCAGTGGCTCTGTAATACCCGTCATCATGCAGGCAAGTGTTGCAGAAAGGAGAAGTCCTCCTGCCTGTTTTTTCTTTTCCGGTTTTGCACAGCGGTACATCGCAAGTGCCGCTCCCGGAAGTCCGAAGATCATAAAGATAAATTCACCCGAGAAATATCTGGTCGCATCTGCGCTGAAATGTGCGATATTTGCAGAATCAGCAAGCTGTGCAAAGAAGATGTTCTGTCCTCCCTGTACCATCTGTCCCGCAACTTCCATTGTTCCACCGACTGCTGTCTGCCAGAATGGCATGTAAAATACGTGATGAAGTCCGAACGGAATCAAAGCTCTCTTAATAATACCAAAAATCAGGGTTCCCAGATATCCGCTTCCGGTTACCAGTCCGCCAAGTGCATAAATTCCATTCTGTACAACCGGCCAGGCAAAATACATTCCAATCCCAACAAACATGTACACCAGTGTAGAAATGATCGGAACAAATCTGGACCCTCCGAAGAATGATAACGCATTTGGAAGAACGATTTTGTGAAAACGGTTATGCAGAGCAGCAACACCAAGTCCTACAATAATACCACCAAACACACCCATCTGTAAGGACTGGATTCCGCAAACAGAAGTGATGGTTCCTTCCAGTACATTCGAAGCGATCGTTCCATCTGCGGTAATCTCTCCTGTGATCACAAGCATTGCATTGATTGCAACATTCATAACAAAGAATGCGATCAATGCAGAAAGTGCCGCTACTTCTTTTTCTTTCTTTGCCATACCGATTGCAACCCCAACCGCGAAAATCAGTGGCAGGTTGTCAAATACAGCACTTCCTACTTTGTTCATGATAATGAGTAACGAATTCAGGATGGTTCCGTCTCCTAAAATTTTCTCCAGACCATAAGTCTGGATTGTGGTAGCATTGGTAAACGAGCTACCGAATCCCAGCAGCAGACCCGCTACCGGAAGAATTGCGATTGGAAGCATGAAGGATCTTCCTACTCGCTGCAATACGCCAAAAATTTTGTCTTTCATTGCATGTACTCCTTTTCCTCAAGAAATTTTAATTACCTGGCTTATGCCTATGATATTATTTTCTTTCGTGGAAGCCTTTTATCCGAATTTTTGACGCAAAAAAGGCACTAACCCACACAAATATCAAAATAATATCTATGTATGGTTAATGCCTGCCGTACAGTTACACACCAAAATCTGTAACTTACAATAATTTATTTCCCACTAAATGTCAAGCCTTTTCTGAAATTTTCTTTTTATAATCCTACGGACTGCACTAAAAGAATCAGAAGCATCAACGGTGCAATTACCTTGATCATTGCAACATAAAGCTTTTCTCTGCCAAACCTGTATCCGCCAAGTGTCACTTCATCGATGATCACTTTTGGTTTTACAACCCATCCAATCAGAATACAGGTAAGCAGTGCCACCATCGGCATCAGACAGTTATTGCTGATATAATCCATCACGTCCAGAATCTGCGCTACCGCGCCGTTCGGAAGTTTCAGTTCGAAATAAAGCTTGTTGTATCCAAGACATACGATCACACCAACGATCATTCCATATAAAGTAGTCAGGATCGTTCCTTTTTTTCTGGATACATGGAATTTATCCATCATGCTTGATACGATTGCCTCCATAACAGATACAGAAGAAGTAACCGCTGCAAAAGATACCATCAGAAAGAATACAATTCCTACCAACACTCCTGCTGCCCCCATTGCTTTAAATACTTTTGGCAGAGATACAAACATCAGTCCCGGTCCTGCAGACATTCCTTCGGTTCCCATAAAAGTATAAACAGCCGGAATGATCATAAGTCCTGCCAGAAGCGCTACAAGCGTATCAAAAAACTCAATCTGGTTGATCGACTTCATCAGATTGGTCTCTTTCTTCGCATAGGATCCGTAAGTAACCATAATTCCCATCGCCACGCTGATTGAGAAGAAAAGCTGTCCCAATGCATCCATCACAACCGAAAGGAAACTTTTAACCGTCATCCCTCTAAAATTCGGGATCAGGTAAATCGCCAGTCCCTGCATACCGGTTCTTGTCACTCCATCTGCATTTGTATGTTTCAGGGTAATGGAAAATACAGAAATTCCCGCAATCAGTACAAACAGGATCGGCATCAGAATCTTACTGTATTTTTCAATTCCTTTATTTACTCCTTTATAAACAACCGTTGCCGTAATAAGCACATAGATCAGCATCCATATGATCGGCTGTCCGACCTGTGTAATATAGCCTGTAAAATATCCGTCTTCTGCTGCCTGCGCCCCATGACCTGTGAGAAATGCCGACAAATATTTGAGTACCCATCCACCAATCGAGCAATAATATGGAAGAATGATAACCGGTACTGCACATGCAAGCACACCGATTCCTCCCCATCCTTTATGCATCTGTTCATATGCAGTAAGCGGACTCTGTCCTGTCTTACGTCCAATCGCGATCTCTGTTGTCAGCAACGTAAACCCAAAGGTAAGTGCCAGTACCACATAGCACAGAATAAACACTCCGCCTCCACCTTTTGCTGCCAGATACGGGAATCTCCAGATATTCCCCAGCCCGACTGCACTTCCCGCAGCCGCCAGCACGAATCCGATCGAGCCGGTAAAATTACTCCTCTTCTTTTCCATCTTTTCTACACTCCTTTTACAGTGGTGCCTCCGTACACACCATCTCCAGCTTTTTAATAATATGATGTGAGTGTCAATAAGTATCAATTGCTTATTTGTGCGAGCACAAACGCAATTGATACTTTTGACACTTACATCATAATATATATAGAAATTATATTTTTCTATAAGCCAAAAACACCTCCGCCGTATGGCGAAGGTCCCTTCTTTAGCTTTCTTTTTATTTTAACAATCGGATATAGGAAAGTCAATGGAAGTATTTTACTCATTTTCTTGATCTTTTTTACACTGGGGCAGGCTCTCACCTGCCCCTTTATGAGTAGTATATCAATAATTTTTACAAAACGTCTTATTTATGCAGTTGCCGGAAGAACACGGGATAAGAATGACTGCGTCCTTCTCTCTCTTGGTGCTGTAAAAATTGCATCCGGTCTGCCTTCTTCAACAACATATCCGTCTGCCATAAAGATGACCCGGTCTGCCACATCACGTGCAAAGCCCATTTCATGTGTTACAACGATCATCGTCATTCCTTCTTTCGCAAGAGATTTCATAACATCAAGTACATCTCCTACCAGTTCCGGGTCCAGCGCCGATGTCGGCTCATCAAACAACAACGCTTTCGGTTCCATTGCCAGTGCTTTTGCATGCGCTTCTTCCTTATTCATGTGTTTGGTAAGGATTGGTGCCATCATAACATTCTGAACAACAGTCTTAAGCGGAAACAGATTGAATTTCTGGAAAACCATTCCGACTTCCTCACGGAATTTGCGAATGTCACAATTCTTATCGAGAAGATTCTTTCCCTCATACTGTACGGTTCCGCCTGTCGGTCTTTCAAGCTGATTGATGCATCTTAAGAAAGTACTCTTTCCCGATCCGGAAGGTCCGATGATACAGACCACTTCACCTTCATTGATATCAAGATTGATATCCTTTAATACCTCCAGGTTCCCAAATTTCTTCGACAAATGATTTACTTTAATCATACCAATCACCTCATTTTCCTTTCTATCTGTTTCTGGACAATTATCAGTACCGAAAGTATCACCAGATAAAACGCTGCCAGTGCTGTGTATGTAGGAATTGCTTTAAAGCTCAACGCTGCATACGCCTGTGCCTGATGCGTGATCTCATTAACCGCAATCGCAGATAAAAGTGCGGTATCCTTAACAGAAATGATAAACTGGTTAAATAATGCCGGAAGTGCCGCTTTAAATGCCGGTGGGATAACCAGATGGATCATCGTCTGTGCACTTGTAAGTCCAAGTGATGCACCTGCTTCTTTCTGTCCCGGATCAATGCTCATCAACGCACCTTTTACAATTTCTGAAATAAATGCACCGGAATTCAGTGCGATAACGCCAATTCCCACTGCAGTGCTTCCAATATCGACACCCAAAAGCTTCGGAATTACAAAATATCCGTATAAAGCCTGCACCATAAGCGGTGTCGCACGAATGATCCAGATGTAAACTTCTGCAATTGCTTTCCCTATTTTATATTTCGACTGAAGCAGGTATCCACAGAGGCTTCCGATCAGGAAGCCAATTGTGATACCGACAACAGCAATTAAAATCGTAAGTTTTAATCCCTCAAACATCATTGGAAGTAAAACATTCAAAAAAGTCATATCCATATACTATCTCATCCTATCTTCTTTTTAGTTGCTGTCTGTTCTTTGATTATTCACACCATTTCGCATAGAGTTCATCTGTTGTGCCATTATCAATCAGTACCTTTACAGCTGCATTGATTTCATCATAATATTTGCATTCTTTAGAAATTGCTACGCAATACGGTGCCTGGCCCTGATTAAACTCATCACCGACTACCTCCAGGTTGCTGTCCGGTGTTGTCTTAATATAGAAATATGCTCCAGGTCCATCCTGAATAACAGCATCTACTTTTCCCTGCTCCAAAGATTCATATGCAGTTGTGATCGTGTCATGTACTTCAAGCGTTGCACTTGTAAGGTTCTTGCTTGCATAAGTATGAGATGCGGTTCCCTTTTCAACGGCTATTTTTTTATCCTTCAGATCATCAACACTCTTAATTCCTTTATCGTCATTTTTATTTACCATAACGACCTGACCGGAATCACAATAGATATCACTGAAGTCCATAACTTCTTTTCTTTCATCTGTTGCACAAAGTGCTGCTGCTCCGATGTCCAGTTTATTTTCAGCAAGTGAAGTAGTAAGTGCCGAATAATCCATTGCCTGGAGGCCACCATCGATTTCGAATCCCAGAAGCTCCTGCAGATCATTTAACAGATCAACATCATATCCGATCAGCGTTTTTCCGTCCGCAGACACTCTCTCGTTCCCGGGATTGTTTGAGAAATTACTTTGCACTTCTGATTACTTTCTTTTCTGAAATACAAAAAGGATGCCGCATCTGATGCGACATCCTTGTCTGTTCGGTTCTTTATGAACTTGTGATTATTTTACCGTACTTTCACACTTTAGTCAATGAAACTTTTATCCAAAATTGCCAGTTTTATATGTTTCTTTTAAGTAAATTTTCACAAAATTGATTTTCTATAGTATATGTGTTACACTATTTCCAGATTCAAACTGACTGCAAAGGAATTCCTGCGCAAAAAGAATACAAAAAAGGAGATTACAAAAACTATGAGTCTTAACAGCACCCCTTCTGCAGATCGTGTACATATCGGTATCTTCGGTCGCAGAAATGCCGGAAAATCCAGCATCATCAACGCTATCACCGGACAGAATCTTGCCATTGTATCTGATGTTCTCGGAACAACTACCGATCCGGTTCCAAAGGCAATGGAACTTCTTCCCCTCGGGCCTGTCGTGATCATTGACACCCCGGGGCTTGACGACATCGGAGAACTCGGTGAACTGCGTGTCAAAAAAGCCTACCAGATTTTAAACAAAACAGATATCGCTGTTCTGGTAATCGATGCCTCTCTTGGCATGACACCAGAAGATTTATCCATCTTAAAGAAAATACAAGATAAGAAGATTCCTTACGTTGTGGTAAAAAATAAATCTGACCTCTGCTCTTCTGCTGAAAATGGCGCAGTCTGTCCGAACCTGGATTCTATGCCGGATGCTTCTTTTCATATAGATGCTTCCAACAGTATCGAAGTCAGCACAGTAACCGGATACCATGTTCATGAATTAAAAGAACTGATTGCAAGCCAGGCTCCGAAAGAAGATCAGGATAAATATCTCGTCCGCGATCTTTTAAATCCAAATGATTTTGTCGTTCTGGTCGTCCCGATCGACTCTGCCGCCCCAAAAGGACGTCTGATCCTCCCGCAGCAGCAGACCATCCGCGATGTACTGGAGGCTGGTGCAATCTCTATTGTAACCCGTGACACAGAATTGAAGGAAACACTTTCGTCTCTTGGCAAAAAGCCACGCCTTGTCATCACCGACAGCCAGGCATTTGCCAAAGTGTCTGCCGATACACCGGAAGATATTCCACTGACCTCTTTTTCCATCCTGCTTTCCAGATACAAAGGAAATCTGAAACTTCAGGTCGAAGGCGCACAGATGCTGGACAAGTTGGAAGATGGTGACAAAATCCTCGTCTGTGAAGGCTGCACCCACCACAGGCAATGTGATGACATTGGAACAGTGAAGCTTCCTCGCTGGATCCGCCAGCATACCGGAAATAAAGACCTGCACTTTGAATTCACAAGCGGGACCGAATTCCCGGTAGATCTCTCACCTTATAAACTCATTATTCACTGTGGTGGCTGCACCCTGAACGAACGCGAAATGCAGTATCGCCTCAAATGCGCCGAAGATCAGGGCGTACCGATCACGAACTACGGAACCGCTATTGCTCACCTGAAAGGGGTATTGGAGCGGAGTCTCATACCGGTTAGGAGAAGTTTGGAATAAGGTTACGGGCGAAGTGGGGACGAGGTGACGGTTTCACGCCGGTCTTCATCGCCTGCATTCTGTAAAATTTAATCGGGACGGAAGTTGCGACATCGGACTGATTCGCTGGAAAATCTGATGATTTTCCGGCTCAGGCAGTCCTCAGATTCCGTACTTGTAGTACGAAATCTGGTCACAATTTCCGTCCCGATTAAATGAACAGACTGCACGGCTCTTACGAATGGCGTGAAACCGTCACCTCGTCCCCGCTCAGCCCTTACGTTATTCAAAGCTTCCGCATTGGCACATCATAGATGCGCCTCGCTGTGGATGGAAGGATTGTTTGTTCAGAATTGAAATTAATTCTTATTGTGTTTACTTTTATTCTGGCTTATATGTTATGAGTGATTTTGTTTTGGTATAGACACACATAACGGTTGAATAAAGCTTAAAGCCAGGTATCATTTTAAATTGTCTGCAGCGCCAAGAGCGTCGAATCACGGTGTGGATTTGGCGGTATATGGCGGCGTGTTACAGCCTGTTAATGAAAAAAAGAGAAAAGTGTGATCGGATTTCGTACCCCAAGTACGAAACTCCGAAGACTCCTGAGATGGAAAATCATCAGATTTTCCGTCGAATGAGTCTGGTATCACACTTTTCTCTTTCTTTTCATGTTACAGGCTGTTCACGCCAGAGTCCACCGCCAAATCCACACCGTGATCCGACGCCCGTCCCTGCAGCCAAATTTTCAATTAAATATTCTCAATTCTCTTGATCGCTTCCAACGTATTCTCGTAACTTCCAAATGCTGTCAGACGGAAGTATCCTTCCCCGCTCGGTCCAAATCCTGATCCCGGAGTTCCAACTACATTTGCTTTTTCAAGAAGGAAATCAAAGAATTCCCATGAAGTCATGTTATCCGGCGTCTTTAACCATACATATGGTGAGTTCACTGCTCCGGATACCGTGTATCCGGCATTCTTCAGACCTTCATAAATCGTTCTTGCATTCTTCTGATAGTATGCGATCTGCTCTTTGATCTGTGCTTTTCCGGCCTCTGTATAAACAGCAGCTCCGGCTTTCTGTACAATATAAGGTGCTCCATTGTATTTTGTTCCGTGACGTCTTGCCCACAGCGAATGAAGCATCACATCTCCACACTTAAGGTCTTTCGGAATGATCGTTGCGCCAAGACGTACTCCTGTAAATCCGGCATTCTTAGAAAAACTTCTAAGTTCGATTGCACAGGTTCTTGCTCCTTCACATTCAAAAATACTGTGTGGTACATCTTCCTCTGTGATATATGCTTCATATGCAGCATCATAAATGATCACTGCCCCGTTTTTATTTGCATAATCTACCCATTTCTGGAGTTCATCTTTTGTGATAGCCGCTCCGGTCGGATTGTTCGGGAAGCATAAATAGATCATATCCGGTACTTCTTTTGGCAGTTCCGGTACAAATCCATTTTCTGCTGTACAAGGCATGTAGATTACATTGCTCCATGTTTCTGTCTTTGGATCGTAAGTTCCGGTACGTCCTGCCATTACGTTTGTATCCACATATACAGGATATACCGGGTCTCCTACTGCGATTCTGCAGTCAGGTCCAAAGATCTCCTGGATATTTCCAGAATCACTCTTTGCTCCGTCTGAGATAAAGATCTCATCTGCAGCAATATCACATCCTCTTGCCTGGAAATCATTCTTTGCGATCGCGCTTCTTAAGAATTCATATCCAAGATCCGGTGCATATCCGTGGAATGTCTCTGCGTGTGCCATCTCATCAACTGCACTGTGAAGCGCTTCGATGATCGCAGGTGCAAGCGGCTGTGTTACATCACCGATTCCCAAACGGATGATCGGTGCATCCGGATTCGCTGCTGAGAACGCTGCAACTTTTTTGGCAATATTGGAAAACAGATAGCTTCCCGGTAACTTTAAGTAGTTTTCATTTACACTGTACATATGTCGTCTCCTTTGTGATTTGATCTTTATAGTACACCATCAAATACTTTAACCGCAGGCCCCTCCAAAAATACATGATTCACCTTACGGTCCCATCTGACAGATAACTCTCCACCTAATAATTTAACGATTACTTCCTCATCTGTCAAGTCATTCAGCACAGAAGCCACAACTGCTGCACATGCTCCGGTTCCGCAGGCAAGCGTTTCACCAACCCCCCGCTCCCACACACGGATCTCCATCCGGTTCCTCGCAGTCACATGACAGAACTCGATATTTGCCCTCTCCGGAAATCTCGGATGAAATTCTAACTCCCTTCCTGTCTCTTCCAGAGAAATCCCGTTTATCTCTTCTAAAAAGATTACCGCATGCGGATTTCCCATCGAAATCCCGGTCATGCGGTAGTTCTTCTCCTGTACCTCAATCGGATCATTGATCACCAGATCCTTTTCACTCAGGATTGGAATGCTGTGTGCGTTCAGTCTTGGAACACCCATATCTACCATAGCACCGCAGGCTTTCCCATCCTGAATATGAAGGTGCATGTTACGAATTCCGGATTTCGTCTCGATACTGAGAGTTTCCTTTCCGGTAAGTCTGTAATCATATACATATTTTCCAAGGCATCGGATGCCATTGCCGCACATCCCGGCAACAGATCCATCCGAATTGTATATCTCCATTTTAAAATCAGACACCTTTGACGGACATATCAGAATCAGACCATCCGCTCCGATCCCGTAATGCCTGTCACAAAGTGTTCTTGCAAATCCAGGTGGATCTTCCACCCTTTCTCTGAAGCAGTTTATACACACATAATCATTTCCAAGACCATGCATTTTTGTAAAGATCATATATCCTGCCTCTTTAATCTCCTTTATTCCGCCATAATACTAAGTACCATCTGAGCTGTCTCCACCATATTGACACCGCTCTCCATACTACATTTCTGCAGATAGCGATGCGCTTCTTCCTCCGTCATATTATTACGTTCCATCAGAAGACTCTTTGCCTCTTTTACAAGTGCCTGCTGCTCCGGATTCCGGTTCTTAAGCTCTGCTCTTCTTTTCTTTCTCCGCCTGCCAATCGATTGTGCCATCATCTCGATCGTGTTCATCAGATCAAATACCTTAAATGGCATCGACAGGCTGATCACTCCCGGCGTCCTGTCACTGCATTTCTCCGGCGATGCGATCAAAAGCATCTCAATCGTACTCGGCAGATAATCTCTCAATTCATTATATAACATATCTGTCATTTTATAACCACAAACTACAATTCCATCATCCAGATTATCTGCCAATTGAACCGCCTGTGCTCCGGTTACCCCCACACCAATCACGTCAAATCCATTTCGTACCAGTATATTGCGAATATTGGTTGCAATCTCCTTTTTTGGAAATACAACAATAATACTGCTCATAATACCAGCCTCCTGCCTTTAGAATTGGAAAGTTTCTTTAGAATTTCTGTAAGTACTCATTAATTTCCCATTCTGTAACCTGAGTGCGGTATGCTCTGTATTCTGCACGCTTTGACTCGATCAGCTTCTGTGACAGTTCTTCTCCCAGTACTTCCTGCATAAACTGATCTTTCTGGAATTCTGTGATTGCTTCTCTTAAGCTTGCCGGAAGCTCCTCAATTCCAAGTGCATTTTTCACCACATCTGTCATTTCGTAAATATTCTCATCTACACTCTCCGGCGGCAGGATCTTGTTTTTAATTCCTTCCATTCCGGCAGCCAGACATACGGCAAGTGCCAGATATGGATTTGCTGCCCCGTCCGGACTTCTGAGTTCGACTCTTGTGCTTTCCCCTGATACCCGTGGAATACGGATCAGAGGAGTCCGGTTATTCGCTGACCAGGCAATATATACCGGTGCCTCATATCCGGGAACCAGTCTCTTATAGGAATTCACGATCGGATTTGTGATAAAGCTGATCGCTTTGATATGCTTCATAAGTCCGCCGATAAAATAGTAAGCCTCCTTGCTCAGACCATTCGGATCTTTTTCATCTGCAAAAACATTCTTTCCATCTCTTGACAGAGACATATTCAGATGCATTCCTGAGCCATGGATACCATCCTTTGGCTTTGGCATAAATGTAGCATGAAGCCCGTGTCTTTTTGCGATTGTTTTGGTAACAAGCTTAAATGTCATGATATTGTCTGCTGCATCCATCGCCTCTGTATATTCCAGATCGATCTCATGCTGTGCCGGTGCCATCTCGTGATGAGATGCCTCCACACCGTACCCCATATCTTCCATTGTAAGAACAATATCACGTCTTGCATTCTCTCCCTGGTCCAAAGGTCCCAGATCAAAATATCCTGCACGTTCATTGGAAATCGTCGTCGGATTTCCCGCATCATCCGTCTCAAACAGGAAAAATTCGCATTCCGGTCCTACGTTAAAGTCATATCCCATCTCTTTTGTCTCGGAAAGTACCTTCTTAAGAACATGTCTCGGATCGCTTTCGTAAGCTGTTCCATCCGGTCTGTAAATATCGCAGATAAATCTTGCAACCTTTCCCTGCTGCGGCCGCCACGGGAAAATTTCAAATGTATTCAGATCCGGGTGCAGATACATATCCGATTCTTCGATTCTGGCAAATCCTTCTATCGAAGATCCATCAAACATACATTTGTTATCCAGTGCTCTCTTAAGCTGGCTTACTGTAATCGCTACATTCTTCATTGTTCCGAAAATATCGGTGAACTGCAGCCTGATAAATCCCACGTCTTCTTCCTCGACAAGATTCAGGATATCTTCTCTCGTATAATTTTTCATACTCATACAAATCCTCCTGTTTTTACTACTCATAAATAAAATGATGATACCAGGGTCAAAAGGTCAGAAAGCCGATGCAAGCTTGCTTGCAAGAGGATTTTTTACCTTTTCCAACATCAGGTGATGTACATTCGCCAAATGCAGATCCGTTGTGCAAGCACAAATCTGCACTCGGCTCATCGTATCCACAAAAAGGGCGTTCTCAATCCATTTTGAAAACGCCCTTGTTTGTTATATTATAATTTTCGTCTGAATATTTGTCAATACTCTTAGTCTTCTACGAGTGCTGCTGTGATGATTGCCATAGAATAAACTTCTTCTGCATTACATCCACGGGACAGGTCGTTAATCGGTGCATTAAGACCAAGAAGGATCGGTCCGTATGCATCAAAGTTACCAAGTCTCTGTGCGATCTTATATCCGATGTTACCTGCGTTGATATCCGGGAAGATAAATGTATTTGCCTGACCTGCTACTTCACTGTTCGGGCATTTTGTTCTTGCAACACGCGGAGATACAGCTGCATCAAACTGAAGCTCTCCTTCGATCGGAAGTGAAGGATACAGTTCTTTTGCTTTTGCTGCCGCATTACGCATCTTATCTACATCTTCACCCTTTCCAGATCCAAGTGTAGAGTAGCTTAAGAATGCAACCTTTGGATCGATACCAAAGTGTTTACCACATTCTGCAACTTCCCATGCGATTTCTGCAAGCTGATCCTCTGTTGGTTTGAGATTAATCGCGCAGTCACCCATAGCAAGAACTTCGTTCTCACCTGTAGCTGACGGACGAACCAAAATGAAGCAAGAAGATACACAGCTTGATCCCGGTTTGGTCTTGATCAGCTGAAGTGCCGGACGTACGGTATCTGCTGTAGAGTAAGTAGCTCCTCCAAGAAGTGCGTCTGCAACTCCCATCTTAACCAGCATGGTTCCAAAATAGTTGTTGCTCTTAAGTGTCTTTGCTGCCTGCTCCGGTGTAACACCTTTGCTCTTACGAAGTTCGCAGAACAGTTCTACCATCTCGTCAAATCTCTCATAATCATCCGGATCAATGATCTCTCCGCCACGGATGTTGTATCCATACTTTTCAGCTGCTTCTAATACTGCTTCTTTATTGCCAACAAGAATTGGTGTAAGGAAGTTTCCTGCTAAAAGACGGGAAGCTGCCTCAAGAATTCTCTCATCTGTTCCTTCTGTAAAAACGATAGTTTTTGGGCTCTCTTTCAGAGCATGAATCATCATGCCGAAGCCTTTCATATTGTCCATTATATTGCCTCCTTATTTCGTGTGTTCGATACTTTCACATATACTTTACCACGTTTTTTTGGGATTGCAATCTAATTAAATTTTTAACAAGGATTGTATTTAAAAATAACCAAAAACCGACGTTTTTCCCCTATTTACGGTATCCTTTATAGCCTTTCAGATTGTTGGCAAGAGCCATAACGATCGTATCTACATCATCTACCATCAGTTTTACACGTTCCGGAATCTGCTCTTCCTCTATCCCGTTTTCATATACATCCTTGAAATAGCCTTCAAAGAGCATGCACACCATACGGTTTAATTTTACTGCATTGTCATATGTAATACCACCGACATTGATACACCGCTTGCACATCTCAAAATCACGTGCCAGAAAGCTTGGTGTCTGAAGCATATTGTAGAAAAAGCGGTTAACATTTACAATATCTTCCGGAAACATTTCATAATATTCCCGCATTGCTTCTTTGAGTTTTACATTGTTATACTCAAAAAATAACAGATTATATGCTTCCGGATTATGAAATGCCTCCGTTGCATAACAATCCCACACACCTACATATACCTGCCACATATTCTTCCAGGATTTCTCAGCCTCATTCAGCCTGTCTATGTAACCGGTTAAAATTCTGAGTTCTGCATAGTATAAAAGCTCAGACACATTATCAAAGTACCTGTACAGACTTGCTGATGAGCACCCCATCTCCTTGGCAATCCTGCGGATAGATACTGCCTGAATCCCTTCTTGCTGAATGATCTCATGTGCTTTCTGGATATAATCCCTTCTGGATAATCCTTTAAAATAATTGCTGCTCGTACTCTGCTTCTGTTCTTCCATAGTTGCCTCTCATTTTCCATGTGAATCTCTACACAGATTGTATCCGGCACTCTTCCATACCGAATTCAACCATTTTTTAATTTTAGTCATATTACTCTTTATTATACATGATTCTGTTTTTGATATAAAATAGAAAAAAGCTATAATATTTCATAGCTTTTTTCTATACATTATACATTTAATTTCCCAATTGTAAACAGTTTTTTAACAATGAAAAATAAGCTCCATTTTTGTACCTTTTCCTTCTTCACTTTCCACATGGATTTCTGCGTTATGCAAAAGTGCTCCATGCTTTACAATTGAAAGACCCAGACCTGTTCCACCGGTCTCTCTGGAATGGCTCTTATCCACCCGGTAAAAACGCTCAAAAATACGATCCTGATGCTCTTTTGGGATTCCGATTCCGGTATCCTGGACAATGACTTTTTTCCCATTCAGTGTATTTCCAACCCAGATATTTACTTTTCCATTTTCTTTATTGTATTTGATCGCATTTTCACAGATGTTGTAGATCATCTCATCCAGGATCTGACGGATTCCAAAACATTCCACATGTTCTCCTACCACTTCAACCTGTATTCTGCGTTTTTCTGCCTGAAGTGCCAGACGGCTCACAATCTCCCTTGTCATCTGATACAGATCCACATTCTCTTTTTCAAGCTCCACACTGCCCTCATCCAGCTTTGACAGCTTGATAATATCACCGACCAGGGTGATCATCCTGCTTGCCTCTTTATAGATCCGTTCACTGAATCCCTGCATATCTTCCGATTTTACAAGACCGTTCATCATAATTTCTGCATATCCCGAAATCGAGGTCAGAGGAGTCTTCAGCTCATGGGAAACATTTGCAGAGAATTCTCTCCTCATCTGTTCAATTGCTGCTTTTTCTTTATTCTGCCTGTCAATTCTTTCAAGCAGCGGATGCAACTCTTCATATACATCATTTTCCAGTGGTTCTTCCAGATCCAGATTGTTAATCGGTGCAATCAGCCTTTTCACCTGATGCCTTGTCATAAACCATGCAACACATGCCATCATGACCCCGATCGCAATCATATACGGTAAGATCATAAATGCTGTATTCCAGACCGTATCCATGCCTCTTGACACACGCAGGACAGAGCTATCATCCATCTTCAACGCATAATAGTACATCTCCTGTCCTTTGCTGTCTGACATACGGATATCCTGCCCACTGCCATTTGCCAATGCCTCTTTGAATTCTTTTCTTGATTTGTGGTTTGCCAGCGTTTCCTGATCATTTCCGGTATCATAAAGTACTTTTCCGTCTTTATCGATCCATGTTACCCTGGTGCGCTTACTGACCTTATCCATGGTGCCAAAATATTCTTCTCCGGATATTTCTATTGCCGCCCGGATATATCCTGCCTCCTGAACCAGTTCACTGCGCCGGATATCCAGCGCCTGCCGGTAAATAACCAGAGTAACCAGAATATACGAGATCAGTAGTGACATCGTAACCACAAAAATCATACTTTTCTGGATTCTATTTCGCATCGATCTCTCCTATACGGTATCCAACTCCACGGACAGTCTCAATATATTCTCCTGCCTGTCCCAGCTTCTGGCGCAGGGTTCTTACATGGACATCTACCGTTCTGGTCTCACCGTCAAAATCATATCCCCAGATTTCTTCCAGTAATTTATCTCTTGTCAGAACAATATTCTGATTCTCCATAAGTTTTCTCAATAGCTCATATTCTTTCAATGTTAATGCTACCGGTTCTCCCGCTACCGTTACTTCATGCTTTTTACGGTCCATGCGGATCTCACCCAGCACATAGGTATCATCCTCTTCTTTTTTTGATGTCCGTCTGAGTACTGCACGGATTCTGGATACCAGTTCCATCATTCCAAATGGTTTGGTCACATAATCATCTGCTCCCGCATCCAGTCCCATGACCTTGTCATATTCTGCACCCTTTGCCGTAACCATGATGACCGGAATATCTTTGGTTCTCCCGGAAGTCTTCAGCTTCTTCAGGATCTCCATTCCATCTTCTCCAGGGAGCATGATATCAAGCAAAATCAGCTCTGGCAGTTCCTCTGCCAGAGCTTCAAAGAATGATGTGCCTTCTTCAAATCCACGGGCCTCAAATCCCGTAGTCTCAAGTGTATATACTACTAATTCCCGGATGTTCGCTTCATCCTCCACACAAAAAATCATTCTCGTTCTCCTTTAATTTCTTTTAGATTGCAGTTCCGCCTGCATGAATACCTGTAATTGAAAATTCAACCCACTCTGCAATATTTGTTGCATGATCTCCGATCCTCTCCAGATATTTTGCGATCATGATCAGGTCGATCGCCTCATCTCCGGCACTTCCTTTGTGATCGGAAATAAATTTTACCAGATCTCCTTTTACCAGATCAAAAATATCATCTACCTCATCATCTGCATCCATGACTTTTCTTGCAAGCTCCAGATCTTTCTGTACATAGGCAGATACACTGTCTCTTACCATCTTTACAGTCGCCTCTGCCATCCGGTTAATATCCTTCAGATTCTTTTCCTCTGTTGATTTTGTTGCGATCACAATATCTGCGATATCCGCAGTCTGATCTCCGATACGTTCCATATCCGTGATCATCTTAAGTGATGCCGAGATCCTTCGCAGATCCCGCGCTACCGGCTGTTGCTGAAGTAAAAGCTTCAGGCAGAGATTTTCAATTTCTTTTTCCATCTGATCGATCTCGCTGTCTGCTGTAATGACAGCCTTTGCTCTGGCAATATCATGCCCTTCCAGGGCTCCTGTTGCTTCCTCAATTGCCGTCTCGCAAAGTTCTCCCATATGAATAAGCATCTCATTAAGTTCTTCCAGCTGTCTGTCAAATCTGTTCCGCATTTAACCAAACCTCCCTGTAATATAATCTTCTGTCCTCTTATCGGACGGAATCGAGAATAATTTTTCAGTATCATTATATTCTACAACTTCTCCAAGAAGGAAAAATGCGGTATTGTCCGACACTCGGACTGCCTGCTGCATATTATGTGTTACCATAACGATAGTATAATCTTTTTTCAGTTCCATCGCAAGGTCTTCTATCTTGGATGTTGAGATCGGATCCAGTGCGGAAGTCGGTTCATCCATCAGAAGTACTTCCGGTTCTACTGCAAGTGCACGTGCAATGCAAAGTCTCTGCTGCTGTCCACCGGACATGCCAAGTGCACTCTTTTTCAGACGGTCCTTACACTCGTCCCAGATAGCTGCATTACGCAGTGATTTTTCTACAATATCATCCAGTTTTGCCTTTGAACGGATTCCATGCGTTCTCGGTCCGTAAGCAATATTATCATAAATGCTCATCGGGAATGGATTTGGTTTCTGGAATACCATTCCGACTCTTTTTCTCAGGACATTTACGTCCATTCCTTTAAAAATATTCTGTCCGTCCAGAAGGATTTCGCCGTCAATCCTGCATCCTTCTACCAGATCATTCATACGGTTGATCGACTTGAGAAGTGTGGATTTACCACAACCACTCGGTCCGATAAACGCGGTGATCTTATTTGGCTCGATCTCAAGGTTAATGTTTTTCAGTGCTTTGAAATCACCATAATATAAATCAAGATTTTTTACACTTATCTTTGACATTTTCTTTTCCTCTCTATGCTTTCGTCAGTTTCTTCGCAACCACACCGGAAAGGGTGTTAATCGCAACAACCAGTACAAGCAAAATAACAGCTGTCGCATACGCCTGGTTCATATACAGCCCTTCGCTTGACAGCATATACATATGAATTGCCAGTGTCCGACCGGAACCAAGTACATTCTTTGGCACCTGTGCAACCGTTCCTGCTGTATAAATCAGTGCTGCCGTCTCTCCTACGATACGTCCAATGGCAAGGATCACACCCGCAAGGATTCCAGGAACTGCCGATGGAAGCACGATACGAAATACGGTACGGAGCTTTCCGGCTCCAAGTCCAAAGCTTCCTTCTCTGTAAGAATCCGGAACTGCTTTAAGTGCTTCTTCTGTCTGGCGCATGATCAGCGGAAGAATCATGATCGATAAAGTAAATGCACCTGCCAGAACGGAAAATCCCCATTTCAGCGTATTTACAAAGAACAGCATACCAAACAGACCATATACGATAGACGGAATGCCCGAAAGAGTCTCCGTCGTCAGGCGGATCACTTCGATAAATTTATTCCCCTTTCCTGCGTATTCCACAAGAAAGATTGCTGAAAAAATACCAAATGGTACTGCGATCAAAAGCGAAAGCAGTGTCATAACAACCGTATTGATCAATGCCGGTATAACAGATGCATTGTCCGATGTATAATGTAATGAAAATAATGACGGTTTAATATACGGAATTCCATTGATCAAAATATAAAAAATCAGGAACAGGAGCAGTGCAAACGTGATAAATGTCGCAAGCATCACAAGAAACATCAAAATCATGGATCCCGGATGTCTCAGATAGCTTTTTATCTTATCTGTAAAATTTTCCCGGTTGATATAAACAGGTTTTTTCGTCTGATCACTCATGTTCACCCCTCCTCTTAAGCAGCGCAACACTAAAATTGATGATCAGGATAAATACAAAAAGTACAACTCCTGTAGCAATCAGCGCTTCCCTGTGAAGTCCGGTCGCATATCCCATCTCAATTACAATATTACCAGTCAGAGTACGGACACCGAGCAGAATATTATTGACCAGTCTAGGCTGGTTTCCTGCAATCATAATAACTGCCATGGTCTCACCGATCGCGCGTCCGATTCCAAGTACGATTCCTGTGATCACACCGGACTTTGCCGCCGGAATCACAACTTTGAAAATACTTCTTTCCTGGGTTGCTCCAAGTGCCAGCGAGCCTTCATAGTACTGTGGTGGCACTGCACGCATTGCACTTTCTGTTGTCCCGATGATCGTTGGAAGAATCATCATACCAAGTACAATTGATGTAGTCAGGATTCCTTTTCCATCTCCGGATTTCTGAACCAGTCCCATCATCTTTAAAGTTCTTCCGAAGTCCCGAATGATCGGAACTACGATCACCATGCCGAAGAAACCATATACAACTGACGGAATTCCCGCAAGCAGTTCAGTTGCTGCTTTTAACGGTCTGTAAATTTTCTTCGGGCAATACATAGCCATAAATACCGAAGTCAGAATTCCGATCGGCACACCAAATATAATTGCTCCTGCCGTCACATAGATACTTCCGATGATCATCGGAAAAATACCAAAAAGTTCATTTCCCGGACGCCAGATATCACCGGTTATAAATTTTACAAATCCTATCTGTCTGATTGCAGGGATTCCATTTGCAAACAAGAAAATGCAAATGAGAGCTACCGCCAGCACCGAAGTGCAGGCGGCAATGAAGAACACTCCCTGCATGACTTTTTCAGTCCATGCTTTTGATTTCATTCTTTAATTTCCTCTTTTATTTATTTGGAAACTTCATCCCATGTTGTAACATCCCCAACATAGATTGATTTTACCTGATCTGCTGAAAGCTCATCTGCCGTGTTAGCTTTATTTACGATCACTGCAATACCATCTGTTGCGATTACTGTTGCTTCAAGTTCTGAAGCTTCGTCATCTTTCAGTTCTCTGGATGCCATACCGATGTCATAGCTTCCTTCGATCGTAGATGTCATACCTGTTGTAGAATCTGAAGTCTGAAGCTCAATGTCTGCATTTGGGTTTACTTTCTTATATGCTTCAATCAGTTTTTCCATCAGCGGTGATACAGAAGAAGATCCACCTACTACACATTTTCCAGATGGTTTTGATCCTGCATAAGCTTCTACATCCGATACCGGAATGTATTTTTCATTTGATACGATTTCCTGTCCTTCTGTACTCATAATATATGCCATAAAATCTTTTGCAACTTCATTATCAAGATCTTTCTTCACTGCAATATTAAAAGGTCTTGACACTTTGTAAGAACCATTTTCGATATTGTCTGCTGTGGCTTCTGCTCCGTCAATCTTCAGAGCCTTTACGCTGTCATTTAAAGATCCGAGTGATACATAACCGATTGCATATTCGTCACCTGCTACAGTTGTAAGCATTACCGATGTATTATTTGTAATCTGCGCATCTGTTGTTGTCATATCTACTTTCGTTCCGTCTGACTGTTTTTCTTCTATTCCGAACAGCTCAATGAAAGCTCCTCTTGTACCGGATCCATCTTCACGGGATACGATTGTGATATCATTTGATGTATCAAAATCACTTCCGCTATCTGCGCTGCTGTTATCCGTACTGCCCTCTGCGCTCTTGTCAGATGATGATCCTCCGCATCCAACTGCCATTGTTGCTGCCATTGCTGCTACAAGTGCTACTGCCATTAATTTTCTGAATTTCATAATACTAAAATCCTCCGTTTTATGTGTTTTTATTTTTTCTTTTCTTCACGGTCTCTATCATATAAAATGGGTGTAAAATCTGAAATCCTGGCTGTGTAAAGTTTTTGTTAAATATGATTTTTTTCTGTTCGGTGTCAAAAAAGCAGGAACAGTCAGTTAACGTTGAGTATACTCCTCAACAATCAATTGACTGCTCCTGCTTTCTTATAATTACTTTCTTGTGTTTCTTTATCGGATCATAGGATTCTCAATGATCTCCGCATCCACTTCTTCTGTTTTCTCCGGAACCGGCTTCTCACCGCCTTCTTTCAGACATTCCAGAATTGCTTCATTCAGTGACAGCATCTTGTCATCCAGTGCCGATACCATATCCGCACATTCCTTTAGTTCTCGGCTGATATACTCCGGTGCCTGTCCTTCAAACTTGTAATAAATCTTATGCTCCAGACTCGCCCAGAAATCCATCGCAATTGTCCTGATCTGGATCTCGACCTTCGTATCCACCACACTGTCCGACAGAAAGATCGGAACGGACACCAGCATGTGGTAGCTCTTGTATCCACTTTCCTTCGGATTCTTGATATAGTCTTTGATCGACAGAACCTTTAAGTCGCTCTGATTCCCGATCATCTCCGCAAGCCGGTAAATATCGGATGTAAACGAACAGATCAGACGGACTCCTGCGATATCATTGACATAGCGTACCATGTTCTCAATACTTGTCTCATATCCGTACCGCTTCAGCTTTTTCACAATACTTTCTGCGGATTTGATCCTGGTCTTGATATGCTCGATCGGATTATATCTGTGTACATGTTGAAATTCATCGTTCAGTATCTCCAGCTTCGTCCCTACTTCTTTCAATGCGGAATTGTAAAGAAACATGACGGTCTTCCAGCTGTCTACGTCATCGTAATACTTCATTGCTGACTGCATGTAATCTCCCCTTTTTATGTATACTTCCCTCCGGAATCTATCTCCCTTTTTCGTCCCGAAAGTAAAATCAGTATACCATTTTTTCTCTTTGAAATCTATACAGCCCGGACAAGCTTCATAGTATTTTAATAAATTAGATAATCTCAATCTGACACATTTCTTTTATTTTCGCATTGCATGAATCATTTCTACAATGTCGTATCCATAACGTTCACCCGTTGCCCAGCCATACCCTTCCGGATTTTCTTTCTGCCCCAGCCACTCTACATACGGTGCGCTCCCCTTTGTCACGTAAGAGTAACGGTCATCTACACATTCCCCGGCAAGTGCTTCGTCTGTCGCATAAGCTTTCAGATGCTGGATCTGTGCCCGGATCCCGGTTCTGACATCCGGGTAGGAATTCCCCGGTACGCCTCCTCCCGTCGTCCCGATCCCGGCAAAATTATACTGGGTGATCTGCATATCCCCACCATACTGCAGCCAGCCTGTCTCCTTCATCGCCTGTGCAAATGCAACCTCCGGACGGACGCCTTCTGCCGTGGCTTCTTCATAATACATCTGTGCAAATGTCTCAATATCCGGTGCACCTCCCTGCGTCAAAACTTCTGCCGGATAAGTGCTTCCATACGCTTTAAAATAATTTACCAATTGCCAGGCGCGGATACTGCTGATCCCCATCACCGGATACTGTCCCGGCTGGATGGATGCCTCGATAGCTTCTGCCTCGGCAATTGCTTTTGCTTCGGTGCCCGATACCTGCCTCTGTTCTGTCATCTTAGTTTTTACTGTGCTGTCCTGTTTTGCTGATCCCGTGCTGTCGTTTTCGCTTTTCTCTGCCTTCTTCTGTTTTGCATTTTTTTCTGATTCTTCTATATAAGTTCTGTCGTTTCCATTTGCATTCCCAGCTTTTGACTTACCATATATCATACCAATCGATACAACTATCATACAGATTCCCAATATAACCCGGATTATATTTTCTCGTTTTATTCCAGACATTTTTCTAATTCCCTGTCTTTTTTCTCTATTCTATTCCATGTTATTGAGAATGATTCTCTTTCTTTCATAAACTTTAGTATCAATATAGCACATCATATCATAGAATAAAATCTGTCTCCTTTACTTTCTCCCCTAAATCCGCTATACTGAAAATCACTTGATACAAAAACATTCTTTGCCTGACCGGCATTTTTCATATTTATTATAAGGAGGATTTTACCATGTTCCGCTTATGGGGAAAAGAATTTAAAGACAATCATATGATCAAAGATACCACCATCTGTGATGACAGTGACGATACAAGAACCCACAAGATTTTCAATGCTCTGGATGAGATCTGCTATGAATTTGATCTCAGCAAACCGATCTGGCTGGATGTGAATATCAACGAATTCAAGCGGCATTCCAAAGCGAGATTCTATCAGGACAGTTTCGTGGATTCAATTGATTTTGATTTTCTGGAAATCCAGGTGATTGAAGAATAGAAGAAGATTCTTCCCTGCATTTTCAGCTCTCTTTGCCACCTTGATCGCTGCCCAGAGCGCTGCTCCTGATGAAATTCCAACCGAAATTCCTCCTGTCTTTGCAGAAAGTCTTGCCGTCTCATAGGCATCCTCATCCGTCACAGTAATAATTTCATTAAATAATTCCCGCCTAACCCAAAGAAGCAGGAATCTCTGACAGCCTTACACCTATCTGAAATTCCTGCTTCCTTTTACTTTCAATCTTAAATTTTTATTCCACTACAATCTTCACACCAAACTTCGGAAGTTTTTCTCCTTTTCCTACTGCATTCCCACTCAGCAGATCTGTTTTGCCTGCAAATTCTTCCGGAATTTCCAGCTCTTCATCCCTGAAGTTCATCACAAAATAGAAGCTCTTTCCTTCTCTGTTACGTTTCACGATCTCCAGACCGTTTCCAGCTCCTGCAACCGGTTCTGCTCCTGCATCCTCTACTGCCATGGAAAGAATCTTCGCAATTCCATCTTCTTCCATACAGGTTCCGATGTAATACAGTTTTCCTTTTCCATAACTATGTCTGGTCACTGCCGGCATGCCTGCGTAGAAATCTTCCGTATATTCGCCAAGAGACTCCGCTCCCTCCAGATGCATCAGATCACATACGATCTTACATTTGCTCCGGCTTCCGTCTTTGAACGTCACGATGTTATGCTGTTCCGGTGCAAGGGCATCGATTTCTTCCACCCAGACACCAGCCATCTCTTTTAACGGTCCCGGATATCCGCCAAGGTATACATTATCTGACTCTCCAACAATACCACTCATATAGGTTGTCACAAGAATACCGCCATTTTTCACATACTCTTCCAGTGCTTCTTTCATTCCCGGTTTTACCATATAAAGAACCGGTGCAACCACCATCTTATATTTTGAGAAATCCGCATCCACCGGAATCATACTGGTGCCAATATTTTTTTCATAGAAATAACGGTAATAGCGGTGGATCTGGTCCACATATTTGAGACTGATCGACGGGCCGCTTGTGTATTCCAAAGCCCAGTAATTATCCCAGTCAAAGATCACTCCAACTTCTGCTTCATTTACAGATCCCGGGATCAGGTCACTTAATCTTTCCAGTTCTTCACCAAGCTGCTTCACCTCGCGGAAGACTCTTGTATTTTCCGTTCCTGCATGTGCAATGACAGCACCGTGGAACTTCTCACATCCTCCCACACTGCGACGGAGCTGGAAAAACTGGATCGTATCTGCTCCGTGTGCCATGGTCTGATAGCTCTGTGCACGCATCTGTCCCGGACGCTTGAGGGAGTTATACGGCTGCCAGTTCTGCTGGCTTGGAGTCTGCTCCATCAGCATAAATGGTTTATCCTTAAGTCCACGCATCAGATCATGCTTCATGGTCACCATACTCCACGGCGTGTTATAAGATGGATAATTATCCCACGAAATAACATCTATTTCTTTCGCCCATTTGAAATAATCCAGTCCTTTAAAGGTTCCCATCATATTGGTAGTGATCGGTGTCTCTTTATCAAACTTACGGATCGCTTCTTTTTCCATCTTGAAGTTATTCAGCATTCCGTCTGAATTAAACCGGCAGTAATCAATGGAAAGACCTGCAAAAGCCGTCATATGCGGTTCTGCTGCATCTTCGATCCCATCGCCAAGTGCATCTGGTAGTACCACTTCGTCCCAGTCATAAATGGTATGTCCCCAGAATTCGGTATTCCATGCTTTGTTCAGTTCATCCAGAGTCTGATACTTCCCGCGCAGCCATACGCGGAACGCTTTTTCACAGTTTTCACAATAACATTCTCCACCGTATTCATTGCTGATATGCCAGCAGGTCACATGCGGATTGTCCCCGTAACGCTCAGCAAGTTTGCCTGCAAGACGGGATGCAAACTTCTGAAACACCGGAGAATTCGGGCATGCATTGTGGCGCTGACCAAATTTGTGATGTCTTCCCTCGTAATCCGTTCTCGCTACTTCCGGATATCTTTTTACCATCCATGCCGGAAGCGCGCCTGTTGAAGTTGCAAGCACGATATCATAGTTCTCCCGGCTCAGCATATCAATGATCTCATCCAGTTCTGTAAAATTATAGATTTCTTCTGAAGGCTGGATCTTCGCCCACGAAAATACATTGATCGTAGCACTGTTGATCCGGGCATCTTTGAAAATGCGCATATCTTCTTTCCAGACCTCTTTTCCCCACTGGTTCGGGTTATAATCTCCGCCGTATAAAATTCTCTTAAATGGTCGTTTCATAATATCTCCTTTTTCTTCTTTTTCTTTTCTGCAACTGATATTCTGTCTTGATTATACCAAAACTGGACAGTTTTACCAGTGCAAAAAGACCGGCAGTCTCAAACCGCCGGTCCTTTCGTCATATTTTATTCTCATGGCATGTGATGTAATTATGCAAGTTTTTCGCCTGTGAGCATCTCATATGCCTGCAGGTATTTTTCGATTGTCTTATCCACGATCTCCTGTGGAAGTGTCCAGTTATTATCCGGATTGGCTGTGAGCCAGTCACGTGCGAACTGCTTGTCAAATGACGGTTGTCCGTGTCCCGGTTCATAACCATCTGCCGGCCAGAATCTTGAGCTGTCCGGTGTCAGCATCTCATCACCGATCACCATGTTGCCTTCTTCATCAAGCCCAAATTCAAACTTGGTATCTGCAATGATGATTCCTTTACTGAGTGCATATTCTGCGCATTTTTTATAGAGAGCGATCGTGTTGTCACGAAGCTTTTCTGCTAATTCTTTTCCTCTTCCCGGGAAATATTTTTCCAGATGATCGATACTCTGTTCAAAAGAAATATTCTCATCATGATCACCGATCTCTGCTTTTGTAGATGGTGTGTAAATCGGTTCAGGAAGTTTGTCTGATTCCTGTAATCCTTCCGGAAGTTTGATTCCGCATACTGTTCCATTCTCTTTGTAGCTCTTCCAGCCACTTCCTGTGATATAGCCACGAACGATACATTCGATCGGAAGCATGTTCAGCTTCTTGCACATCATGGATTTGCCTTCGTATTTCTCCTGCTGGAAGAATTCCGGCATATCCTTTGTATCTACAGAAATCATATGGTTCGGAAGAATATCTTCTGTCATATCGAACCAGAATTTTGACATCTGTGTCAGAACAGTACCTTTCTTAGTTACTTCATTATTCAGAATCACGTCAAAGCAGCTGATACGGTCTGTTGCAACCATGATCAGGCTGTCGCCATTGTCATAAATCTCACGTACTTTACCTTCTTTGATCGGTTTTAATTCCTGCATGTTCTTACACCTCATTGTTTTATTTTCTTGTAAACTGAGTTTTATAAAACTCTCAAAAGCGGTGCACTTTGGATACCGTATTCTCCGCATCTGCACCATATCTTGCATCCTAGATAACCGTAACACCGAACATAATGAGTGTCAAGAAAAACAGGCTTTCTTGCTTATTAGCATTTTTTATTAGCATTTATTACTTTAAAAACTGCCGGTGTTTTCTACATACTTTTTCTTCTGTTTTCCAGTTCTTTCAAAACGGTTTCTTCCTGTCTTTCAAAGCGAACATATAAAAGCATCACAATTACTCCGATGATCAGATAGAAAATCGCAACCAAAACTTAACATATTTCACACTCTTTTCTTTTGCCTACTTTTTCTTATACACATTAGACAAAAAATGGTTTTTCATTTTATGCACATTGCCTCGGTCATGTTTTTAAATCCACATTGGCATATCCGTATCCTTTTTCAGGATTTCTCAACTCTTCTATTGACTTTTGCATTTCGATGATTATACTTTATTATGATAAATCAATATCAATAATACATATTTAATATATTGTTCATGTATTATTGGTATAGCAAAAGGAAGTGAAATTTATGCAGCAAGGCATAATAGAAAAAAATCATATGGACATTCTATGGCATGATTATGCACTGAATAAAGAAGATACCATTCCTATCACAAAGGCCGGGCTAATTGAAAAAGCCTCCGTGGTCGGTAGATGTGGCATGATGCTTCTTTCCTGTGGAACCGGAGCATGGCGTGTTCGAAGCTCCATGAATACCCTTTCCAGAGAACTGGGAATCACCTGTACCGCCGACATCGGCCTGATGTCCATTGAATACACCTGTTTTGACGGTGAAAACTGTTTTTCACAGTCGCTGTGTCTGACCAATACCGGTGTTAATACTTCGAAATTGAACCGACTGGAAAACTTCATCAACGATTTCCCAACAAAGGAAAAATATCTTTCCGGTGAACAGATTCATTCTTATCTGGATGAGATTGAACGGATCCATGGCCTTTACTCTCCAGTTGCACTCGGATTTGCCGCAGCATTTGCCTGTGGGGCATTTACCTTTCTCCTTGGTGGCGGACCGGTAGAAATGCTTCTTGCTTTTTTCGGTGCCGGTATCGGCAACTTTGTAAGATGTAAACTGACTAAGCATCATTTCACATTATTCTTAGGCATTACTGCCTCTGTTGCTGCTGCCTGCCTTATCTATGCTACACTTTTAAAAACAACTGAACTGTTGTTCGGCATTTCTCTTGCTCATGAAGCCGGATATATATGCTCTATGCTTTTCATCATTCCCGGTTTTCCATTTATCACCAGCGGAATCGACCTTGCAAAACTGGATATGCGATCCGGTCTGGAACGACTTGCTTACGCAATGATCATCATTCTTGTCGCAACCTTGACCGCCTGGATCATGGCACTTATCCTTCATTTAAAGCCAAGTGATTTCCCACCTCTTTCTCTCACACTCTGGCAACATATACTATTCCGGCTTCTCGCCAGCTTCTGCGGGGTGTTCGGCTTTTCTGTTATGTTCAACAGTCCTAAAGAACTCTCTGCCACAGCCGGTATCATTGGAGCAATTGCCAATACACTCCGTCTTGAACTGGTAGACTTGGCCTCCCTGCCTCCTGCAGCCGCAGCTTTTATCGGTGCCCTGACTGCCGGAATTCTGGCTTCTGTATTAAAAAGCAAAATCGGTTACCCGAGAATTTCTCTGACTGTACCTTCTATTGTCATCATGGTACCGGGACTTTATCTTTACCGGGCAATCTATAATCTTGGAGTGATGTCTCTGCAAACCTCTGCATCCTGGTTTGCAGCTGCAATACTTATCATTCTTGCCTTGCCTCTTGGACTTATCTTTGCAAGAATTCTGACGGACAAAACATTCCGTTATTGCACGTAAAAAAGAATTTTAAATAAAAAGATGCATCTGATCTTTTTTCAACCAGATGCATCTTTTTATTTACCATATACAATTTGATCCGCTTTTTCTATATGCCTTTCCAGTCTGTCAGAAAAGTGTTCCAGCGGAAGGAAAACCCCCATTTCATCAAATCTTTTTCCTTCTTCCTGCAAGAAATCCTGTCCGTAATATACCACAGAATTTGGCAGTTCCTTTTGAAGTTCCATCATAATATCCCACACAGCTGCATAAGCTTCAGCCTCCGTCTTTTTTTCTTTTACGGTATCCGGAAGTTCATAGATCAGAAGTACTCCGTCATGCTCTCCCATCTTATATTCCTGTGTTTCCATTGTTTCTGAATCATAACAATGCCTTTTCTTATATCCATGTGCCAGATACATTTTTACTTTATCACGCTTCTGATAAACTTTTCGAAATTTTTCATATTCTTTTTCCTTTACATGAATCGGAAGATTTTCCAGAAGCTTTCCCTCTTCATCTGTCAAAAAAATAGGATTTGTCTGTCCATCCGCATTAAATTTAAACGGTATCAGAAAAGCATTTCTTAAAAGATCGAACATACTGTTTTGGCACACAGCCATGAGAAATGCAGTCAGATCTTTATTTTCATATGCATCGAATAATGCAGCGGTGAACTGCTTTGCGGGAAGATTTTCTGTCACAAACTCATCTCCGGAATCAATGGCATCATAAAAAGTTCTTTTCAGTCGCCTGCATGCCTCCGGGTTTGCAAGAATCTTGTCAAATAACATCTCGGCTTTTTCTTCTCTTGGGAAAATGGTTGCCATATCTATCCTTCCTTTACTATAAATCATACGATTATTTTTTATCCGACTATATTATAGGGTTATCCTGGTTATTAGTAAATTACATAATTCATATTGTGATCATATCAATATGACATAAATCCAATTTGTATTTTTTTAAGAATAATGCCTGATTTCTTTCTTGAATCCTTGCTCCTCTTTACATTTTCTATACACATGTTAAAATAATTTCATCAAATATTTTGAGCTACTGTGCAGAAAGGAATTTATCTATGTCAGATTATTATATTTCTCAAATCTATCCTTCTGACAAGCGAGCCAACGATGAAGTGGACGCGCTCCTTATCTCAGAAGGGATCCGCAGAGATGCTAACCTGGATTACACCTGCGGCATGTATGACGATGAGATGCACATTATCGCAACAGGAAGCTGTTTTGGCAACACCTTACGATGTTTTGCCGTAAGCCATGAACATCAGGGAGAAGGACTGATGAATTCCATCGTCTCTCATCTGATTGAATTTCAGTTTTCAAGAGGGAATACACACCTTTTTCTTTACACCAAATGTAATTCTGCCAAGTTCTTCGGTGATCTTGGATTCTATGAAATTGCCCGGATCGATGGACAGATTGTCTTCATGGAAAACCGAAAAACCGGATTTCAGAATTATCTGCGTACTTTTGCAAAAGATGCACTTCCAGAAGGATTGACTGCTGAGACTCCCACCAGAAAGATTGCTGCTCTCGTCATGAACGCCAACCCGTTTACCCTCGGACACCAGTATCTTATAGAAAAAGCGGCTGCTGAAAATGATCTGCTTCATCTCTTCATTGTCAGTGAAGATGCCAGCCTGGTTCCATTCAAGATCAGAAAACAACTCGTCATGAAAGGAACAGCACACTTGAAAAACATCTGTTATCACGACAGTGGTCCATATATTATCAGCAATACTACTTTTCCAAGCTATTTCCAGAAAGATGAGAATGCAGTGATTGAAAGCCACGCCATGCTGGACCTGACGGTATTTACGCAGATTGCAAAGGTGCTCGGTATCACTCGCCGTTACGTAGGGGAAGAGCCTACTAGCCTGGTTACCGGAATCTATAACCGGATCATGTCTGAAAAATTACCGGAACAGGGCATCGAATGTATTGTTGTCTCAAGAAAGACCTGTGAGGATACACCGATCAGCGCTTCCAATGTACGTCTTGCCCTGCAAAATGGTGACTATGATACCCTTTCGAAGCTGGTACCGCAAACCACACTGGATTATTTCAAAAGTCCGGAAGCAATTCCTGTAATCGAACGGATCAGACAACAAGAAAATGTTATTCATTATTAGGAGGATCTGCTATGAAAGGACAGGAAGTAGTATTAACCGACATGCTCGCCTGCCGCGAGCGCCGCGTTAATATACAAAATGAATATATTCAAAGATATCATTGCCCAGTGATTTCATTCTGCATGAATATTCCGGGACCTATAAAGACGAATGAACAGATCAAAAAAGCATTCCTTTCCGGAAAGGAAGCACTTTTTGCTGTATTACAAAAAGAGAACATTCCGATTCTTACCCAAACTGAGTTTGATGAGAAGACTGGAAATGAAATTATTCTTACAGTCGACTATCCGGCAGATAAAATTAAAGAACTAACAACAGAACTCGAAGAAAACCATCCCTTCGGACGTCTTTTTGATATGGATGTGATTGGAACAGACGGAGAAAAACTCTCCCGCGGCGTCTACCGCAAATGTTTGATCTGCGGCTGTCAGGCACAGGAATGTGCCCGGTCACGAAAGCATACCGTCGCTGAAATGCAGGCGAAGATCGAAGAGATGCTCTCATAACAATATTGAGAAACGGGAGAATGCATTTTCAAACAGCATTCTCCCGTTTTTTAATTTCCATCACTATATTTCTGAAAATCTCTTTACCTGCTCCGGTTTCTCCGGATGTTCTCCTATCATCTTCTCCATCCAGACCATATGGTACCAACGCCCAAATTTATAACCACACTTCCGGAATTCTCCGATCAAACGGTATCCCAGATGTTCATGGAACTGCTTGCTGTTCTTTGTCAGATATTCATCGTCTTCTTCCGGATATCCAATGCATGCATATAGATTGATGATATTCTGTGCTTTCAGTGCAGTTTCAAGTGCCTGATAAAGCAGTTTTCCAACACCACTGTGACTGCAACCCTTCTTTACATAAATCGTAGTTTCTGCCGACCAGTCATATGCAGCCCGCCCATAAAAAGCTCCTGCATATGCATAACCGATAATCTCGCTGTCTCTTACTGCCACCAGATACGGATATTTCTCCAGTGTGTGACGAATCCGTCCCGTAAACTCTTCCAGTGTCGGAACATCATATTCAAATGTAATTGCTGTGTCCGTTATATAGGGTGCATAGATATTTAAAATTTCTGCTGCGTCCGCTTCGGTTGCCGGGCGGATCTTGATTTCATTTGTATCCATTTTATGCTCCTGACTACTATATCCAATTCCTGTCAATTTCTTCTTTTAATTCACAGAACATTTTATAAAACTTCTGTTTTGCCTGCGTAATAATCCCCATTGCAATCTTTCGGTTATAAGAATGTGTTACATTATTTCTTTCTTGTAATGCAGATAACCATAGTTCTTCATCCTTTATCATACCTGCTTTATATGCTGTTCTGAGAATCATTTTCGGAGAACTTGTTGCTCCTTCTGCAAATCCATGTATCTCCAATATTTCTTTCATCATCTTCCATGACTGCTCAAATGTAATTTCATATAATCCAACCAAACCAGTTAGAACGACATTATCATACGGTTCTTCGTAATTATAAATATCCTTCATATTTTCCAATGACACACAAAAATTTTCATACTTTTTCAAAAAGAATTTTCCCCTCTCTCCGTATCGATTCTCGTAAGGCGTCTTGCATATCTCTATCCAGGTCCACAATGTCAAATTCCAGCAACGTGGATGTCTCTTCATCAACATCTAATGCAAAACGATCAAAATCACCACCACTTGCCGCAATATCAATATCGCTCGTCCTCTTGAAGTCTCCCCTCGCTCTGGATCCAAAAAGAATCACACAATGTATATCATGTTTTTTTGCAAATGAAATAATTTCGTCTATAACTTCCGTTTTTATTCCTGTATTCGCAAAAGTCTGCATTTTTCCTTCCTCCCACTACCTTAACTTTAATCAGAGAAATCATTATATTTATTCTCCTACTCTTCATACATTGATTTCTCCAGATATTATTCGACTGGTAATTCCGTTTAATCTATGAAAGTTATCATACCATGAATCAAATTTCTATACAAGCAGGATTGTTTCTCTTGACACACCTTTGCCAACTGTATATACTGTATATATACAGTTATAACATTTTAAGCGAGGTGAAAACGTGAATATATTCATAGATAACAAAAGTGGTGCACCCATCTATGAACAGATTTTTACACAACTCAAATCGCAAATTATAAGTGGAACATTACCATCTGACGAAGCTCTTCCTTCCATTCGAAGCCTTGCCAAAGATCTACGAATCAGTGTCGTAACAACCAAGCGGGCTTACGATGAACTGGAAAAAGAAGGTTTTATTTACACGATTGCAGCAAAGGGCTGTTTCGTTGCTCCACTTAATACGGATCTTTTGCGTGAAACAAATCTGAAAAAAATTGAAGACTACATGGAAAAAATAGTACATCTTGCAGCTTCCTGTAATCTAAGCGAACAGGAACTTACTGAGATGCTTCATTTCATGATGGAGGAATAGCTTATGACCACATTTGAAACAAATGCTTTAGAAATAAACGATTTGAATAAGAACTATCCTGGATTTTCCCTGAATCATCTAAATCTCACTCTTCCCAGTGGATGTATCTTAGGACTCATCGGTGAAAATGGTGCCGGAAAAACTACCACCATTAAACTAATTCTGGATATCATAAAAAAAGACAGCGGTTCGATTCGAATTTTGGGAAGAGACTGCACTTCTGCTACTACTTTCTTGAAAGAAGAAATTGGCGTTGTATTAGATGAAGTTGGTTTTCAGGAATGCCTGACTCCTTTACAGATTGGACGCATTATGAAGGATATTTTCCACAACTGGGATTCTTCTCTATACGACCAATATCTCCAAAAATTTAACCTTCCAAATAAAAAAGAATTTGGTAAGTTTTCAAAAGGAATGAAGATGAAACTGGGAATTGCAGTTGCTCTCTCTCATCATCCTAAACTTCTGATCCTTGATGAAGCAACAAGCGGTCTTGATCCTGTAATGCGCGATGAAATCCTTGATATTTTCAATGATTTTACCAGAGATGAATCTCATGCAATTTTAATTTCTTCCCATATTGTAAGTGATCTGGAGAAAATTTGTGATTATGTTGCCTTTCTTCATAAAGGTAACCTTGTTCTTTTCGAAGAAAAAGACCGGCTTCTGGAAAAATACGGTATCATTCAATGTACAGAGGAACAGCTTCAGGAACTCGATCAATCTGCGGTCATCGGAGTCAAATACTCTTCTTACAATGTAGAAGCAGTGGTTCTTCGAGATCAGATTCCGGAAGGATTTAAGGTACATCCGATCAGTATAGAAGATTTGTTTATTTTTATGATAAAGGGGGTTCACTAAATATGAAAGGATTACTTCGTAAAGATCTTTATCTGATGATAAAATATTGTCGTTTATTTTTTATTCTGATTATTGTATTTTCCTTTGCCGGAGCATGGAATAACAATCTGTTTTTTGCATTATATCCTATTACAATTTCCAGCATTATCCCGGTAAACCTGCTTTCTTACGATGAAAAATCAAATTGGAGTCTCTATGCCTGTACCTTTCCCTGTAGCCGAAAAGAAATTGTATCCTCCAAATATATTTTAACAGTATGTACCCTTACACTTTCTGCCATCATTGTTGAAATTGTGCAAATAATCAACATGATTATAAGACACAACTTTTATATTTCCGGTCTTCTTACTATTTTTACAATTATCTTTATAGCCGGATTACTGCCACCTGCCTTTATGTTTCCGTTTACCTTCAAACTAGGTGCTGAGAAAGGTCGGTTTGCTTATTATATTGGATTTATTTTATTTTTCGCATTGCTTGGTTGGTTGCAATCTTTCATAAAAAATTTGCCTCTCGGACTTGCACATTTCCCTTTCCGAAGTTACTATATTTTGATTCTTTTTTTCATAGGTTTATTACTGTATATGATTTCCTGGATTCTATCCATAAAATTCTATCAGAACAGGGAATTCTAACATCATTATAGAAAGAAACAGCGGTTTACTTCCTTTTTTGTAAACCACTGTTTCTTTTTTTTATTTCATGATTTTTTCCATTCTCTCTTTGATAATGTCTGCAATTTCCCATCCTGCATAACTTTCGCAGATACAATCTCTTGAAATCACACCGCCGGCTTTATCTATATGGCCACCACCGCTTCCGATTCCATCGCAGAGCTTTTCTGCCACTTCATTTGCAAGATACTCCCGATCTGCACTTCTTATTGAAACCTGATATCCACTGTCAATATCCGTATATGCAATGCTAACTTTGGCAACATCAACCTTTATTGCCATATCACCAATGATTCCAAGCACTGATTGCTCACAATGCATTGCACTGATCAAAAGATATTGCTTCTCTTTATCAAAATATGCATGGTACAAAGCTTCTCCTGCAATCATGAGGTCCTCCAGACTCATGGATGATTTTTTTAACCGTTCCAGTTCCGGATAATCTTTGCTTAACTCATCGCGCATCGCAATGTCATGCTTCTTGTACAAATCTACATAGGAAGAAGTATCTGTATACAATCCATATAAAAATGCAATACTTAACTTTTCATTCGCCTTTACATCATATCCTTCTTCTTTCAAAAGTTCCCAGACAATTGTAGAACAGCTTTGATAAGAATAGTCAATAAAAGCATTTTCTGTTTTTTTCATGGAAGGCATATGATGATCGATCATTGCTATATTATCCGCTTCAAAACGATATACATTTCCTCTTCCATATTGCCCATCAACCAGCAGTAGAAGATCTGTCTTGGGTAACTCTTTTACGTATTCTACCGGAATCTCACAGATATCAATCATGTACAAAAGATCTTTTTTTTGGATTTCATAATCTCCACTGTAAATAATTGACACATTGATATCCTGTAGTTTTAAATATGTATACACCCCATATGCCGCAGCCAGTGCATCTGCATCTGGACTGTTATGACATTGAATACATATATTTTTGTACTTTAATAGCTGATTTAAAAAACCCATTTGCTCATGCCTCTTAAATTACTCTCATTCTTTCAGCATATTACCACATTTTTCCTTAAAGGTAAATAATTTCCTATGTAATATATGTAATAAAAAAACTGTAAACCCTTACGGTCTACAGCTCCCTTACTTTCTACATGTACCTTCAAAACCACATACAA
>NZ_JAQCZB010000021.1:0-22879 GCF_027682785.1 Coprococcus sp. AF51-11b1
CTGTTGTATTTATAAGAAAAAGGACGCATGAAAAAACTTTCGTTTTTTCACACGCCCTTGGCATTTTGTGCAGAATAAAAAATTACTTCCGCAGCTTTAGTGGGGCGAGATTTCTGGATTTTTCGAGGATGCAAGGTTTACAATAAAGAATACATTACAACAAAGTGGCAGGCACTTCCGCCCATCACGAAGAGGTGGAAGATTTCGTGGCTGCCGAAATTCTTATGCTTAGTGTTGAAAATCGGAAGCTTCAGTGCATAGATCACACCGCCGATTGTGTAAATGATTCCGCCGGCGAGAAGCCATCCGAATTCTGCACGTGTCAGATTGTTGAGGATCTGACTGAATGCGAGGACACAGATCCATCCCATACTAATGTAGAGGACGGAGGATACCCATTTCGGGCAGAATACCCAGAACCCTTTGATAATAATTCCGGTGATTGCGATACCCCATACAAGTGCAAGCATGATAAGTCCGGTTCTGCGTTCCAGTACCAGCAGGCAGATTGGTGTGTAGCTTCCGGCGATCAGTACGAAGATCATCATATGGTCGATCTTTTTCAGGATCGTGTTGACACGTTCGGAAAAATCAAAGGTATGGTAGGTTGTGCTTGCGGCGTATAAAAGAATCAGGCTGACTGCATAGATTGCAAGCGAGATCAGGTAAATCCGGCTCGGTTCGTGGGCTGCTTTTATTAAAAGTGGAAATGCGGCAAAAATTGCCATCAGCATACCGATAAAATGTGTGATTGCACTTCCTGGATCTTTAATATGTTTCTTTTTCATCATAAATCCCTCCTTAGAGATGAATAATTAAAACCATTACACGTAGTAATCAATACTACATTAAGTATATGAGTATATTATACCGTTTATGCATAAAATGCAAGTGAAAATTGACTTTTTAAAAATTATTTGTTAGAATATAACGCGAATGTTACGATGCTCTTTACTTGTATTGTCACCAAGTAAGGAGTTTTTTATTGTGCATTGCGACGGATAAGGAAGTTGGCGCAAGCGACCGCCGCAGGCGTGAGAATCCGCCCCGGCAGAGTTTATATGATGGAGTTTAAGGTCATATTTGTAATTGGTATTGTAGTAGAAAGGATAATGGATGGAAACAGTTAGATTTGAAGAAATGGGACTTTCGGAAGAGATTCAGAAAGCAGTAAGATACATGGGATTTGAGGAGGCTTCACCGATTCAGGCGAAGGCGATTCCGGCGATGATTAGCGGGATCGATCTGATCGGGCAGGCACAGACCGGAACCGGTAAGACCGCAGCATTCGGAATCCCGCTTCTGGAAAAGGTAGACCCGAAGCTGAAAAAGCTGCAGGCGATCGTTCTCTGCCCGACCAGAGAGCTTGCAATCCAGGTGGCAGACGAGATCCGCAACCTGTCCAGATATATGCATGGAATCAAGGTTCTGCCGATTTACGGAGGACAGGATATCGTAAAGCAGATCCGTTCCTTAAAGAGTGGAACACAGATCGTCATCGGAACTCCGGGGCGTGTGATGGACCACATGCGCAGAAAGACAATGAAGCTGGATTTTGTACACACGGTTGTGCTTGATGAAGCAGATGAAATGCTGAACATGGGATTCCGTGAGGATATCGAATTTGTATTAAGTGGTGTTCCTGAGGAGCGCCAGACTGTGCTTTTTTCGGCAACCATGCCGAAGCCGATCATGGAGATTACGAAGAAATTCCAGAATAACGCAAAAGTGATCAAAGTTACAAAAAAGGAACTGACTGTTCCGAATATTGAGCAGTATTATTATGATGTAAAGCCGAAGAAGAAAGAGGAAGTTCTTTCCAGACTTCTTGATATTTATTCACCAAGGCTTTCGGTTGTATTCTGTAATACGAAGAAGCAGGTAGATCTTCTGGTAAATGCACTTCTCGGACGCGGATATTTTGCGGCAGGACTTCACGGGGATATGAAGCAGGAACAGAGAGACCGCGTGATGCAGGGATTTCGGACCGGTAAGACAGAGATACTGGTAGCGACGGATGTGGCGGCCCGTGGAATTGATGTAGATGAAGTGGAAGCAGTATTTAATTATGATCTCCCGCAGGATGATGAATATTATGTACACCGTATCGGTCGTACCGGACGCGCAGGACGCGAAGGAAGAGCATTTTCTTTCGTATCAGGAAAAGAAGTTTACAAACTTAAAGAGATCCAGAGATACTGCAAGACGAAGATCTATGCACAGAAAGTTCCGTCACTGAATGACGTTGCGAATACTAAGATGGAAAATATTCTGGATGATGTGGAGCGTGTGATCGAGCAGGAAGATCTGGATATGATGATCAATGCGATCGAAGAACGTGTCAATAATTCTGAATTTACAGCGATGGATATGGCAGCAGCATTTTTGAAGATCTGCTGTGGAATGACAGAGGATAATAAAAATACAGAGGAAAGTGACTGGGAATTTGGAGATACCGGTGCAGGTGAGGACGGAATGGTCCGTCTGTTCATCAATATTGGTAAGAAGCAGAGAGTACGTCCGGGAGATATTCTTGGTGCGATCGCCGGGGAAAGCGGAATGGATGGAAAGCTGATCGGAACGATTGATATGTATGATAAGTATACATTTGTTGAGGTGCCGAGGGAATATGCCCGTGAGGTACTGAACGCGATGAAGAATGTGAAAATTAAAGGGAAGACGGTGGCTGTGGAGCCGGCGAACCAGAAATAGGAGGTCGAGCCAGCTCGAATGCGCTGCGCTACTTCTCGCTGCAGGCTGTCGCCTAATAGGGATAAATAGAAGAGCCCCTGGAAGAATGAATAAATTCGTTCTTCCAGGGGCTCTTCTATTTATCCCTGCTCGGCTTGTAGCTTAGCCAAAGTAGCGTTTGAGTAATCCTTCGAATGCTTTTCCGTGTCTTGCTTCGTCTCTTGCCATTTCATGAACTGTGTCATGGATTGCATCGAGGTTTGCAGCTTTTGCACGTTTTGCAAGGTCGAATTTACCTGCTGTTGCGCCGTGTTCTGCTTCTACTCTCATTTCAAGGTTCTTCTTTGTGCTGTCTGTTACAACTTCGCCAAGAAGTTCTGCGAATTTAGCAGCGTGTTCTGCTTCTTCGTGAGCAGCTTTTTCCCAGTAAAGTCCGATTTCCGGATAGCCTTCTCTGTGAGCTACTCTTGCCATTGCAAGATACATTCCTACTTCTGAACATTCACCTTCAAAGTTTGCTCTGAGGTCGGCAAGGATGTCTTCGCTTACGCCTTTAGCTACTCCAACTACATGCTCTGCAGCCCATTCTCTTTCGCCTTCTTTTACTTCTGTGAACTTGTCAGCACCTACGCCACATACTGGACATTTCTCCGGTGCTGCTTCGCCTTCGTATACATAACCACATACTGTACAAACAAATTTCTTCATAATAATAATCTCCTTTTCTTTTTTTGATAGTATATTTGATTTCTTTTGGCTAACAATATTAGTAACTGTTACTGATATTAAGATAACATATACATTTGTCTTTGTCAACTATAATTGATAAGTTTTTTCAAAATTTCTGAATTTATACCACATAGTCAGGATTTTCTTAAACAATCACCGCAGATACCGTAGAAAAGCATGGTGTGTGATTCAATCTGACCGTCGAAACTTTCGGATGCGAGCTGGTTGATCTTATCCATGTGATCAAAATCCATATCAATCATTCGCTTGCAGCACTTGCAATAGAAATGATAATGCGGATTGGTACGTGCATCAAAACGATCGCCGCCATCGGGTGTTGTAATTTTAATCGCCTCGCCTATGTCGGCAAGCAGATTTAAATTGCGGTAAACGGTTCCGAGACTGATATTCGGGAATTCTTCTTTGATATGCATATATACAGTATCCGCCGTTGGATGTGTTGTAACAGAGGAAAGATAATCCTTAATAGCCTCACGCTGTCTGCTGTATTTTAAATTTGCCATTGATGTCACCTCCTGCAAAAAAGATAATAATAATAATTACTAAAATTATATTATAATAATATTCTTATAATGTCAATAAAAAATTGTATATTGAATAAAAGAATAAAAAATGGAAATACTGTTAAGCGAGATGTAACAATTTGTAACAAATATGACGAAAAAACAATGCATATAAAGAACGGTGTAGAACTGTGTAATACGAAATAAATGAGTAAAACTTGACAATGTGAAATTTGATTGATATAATATCACTGTAACAAATGTAACAATTCTGTAACATTTACAAAAGATAAGAATACATGAAGGAGGGAGATTTATGCATTCAAATCTAAAAAAAGGATTGTTCCTGGTTACTTTTCTGGGGATGACAGTATCTCCGGGAATTTCGGTTATGGCAGCAGATGGGGACACCGCAGAAGCTGCAAAAATGCCGGGCGTTGGGATAGAAGCGGTGTTGAAGGATTTTTATTCTCAGAACAGGGAGATTAAAGCTGAGGATTATCTGGTACCGGAAAATAAGGGCGAGTATTTAGATATGGCATTTGCCAATGTAACGAGTTTTCTGTATGTCAGAAGCGAACCGACAAAGGAAAGTGAATATGTCGGAAAGCTGTATCCGGGATACGCGGCGAAGATCACAGGTCCTGTGGGAGAATGGACGGCAGTCGAGTCGGGAGATGTCACCGGATATGTAAAAACAGAATATATACTGACAGGAGCAGAGGCGCAGACGTATGCGGAGAATCTGGTAACGGAAGCGCAGCAGGAAGGAAAAGAAGAAGCAGAAGCATTTACCTATGCAGTGTCCAGAAAATCCGAAGAAGCGCAGATGACGCAGGAAGTCCAGGGGAATGTACAGCAGACGGAGACTACCGAGGTTTCCGCACAGCCGGCGTCAAATGGACAGGCGATCGTCGATTATGCATGCCAGTTTATTGGGAATCCGTATGTCTGGGGCGGCACAAGTCTGACAGATGGGGCAGACTGTTCCGGATTTGTACAGTCTGTATTTGCACATTTTGGAATCAGTCTTCCACGGACAACGTATGACCAGATCAATGCCGGCGTGGAGGTAAGCTATGATCAGGCGATGCCGGGAGATCTGATCTGTTATGATGGCCACATCGGAATTTATATTGGGAACGGTCAGATCGTCAATGCACAGAACCCGGAACAGGGAATCGGGATTTCACCGGCGACTTATACGACAATTCTTTCGGTAAGAAGAATTGTGTAAAAGCCTGGAAACACCAGTGAAAGCAGGCATTTGAAAAATACGAAAATGCTGAATATCCGTGGGTTATCCACATTGTCCACATAAAAACATACGTTTTTTGTGGAAAACGGGGAAATATTTTATAAAAGCAAAGAAACCTTAATATCCGAGCAATACAGTCGGATATTAAGGTTGTTTTTTGGGATAAATGGTATTATAATAAGGGATACGAAAAGTAAAGGAGGAAGAAAGATGGCAGTCGAAGTAACAAAAACAATGACAATTGGCGAATTGCTTCAGGTAGCTCCACAGACAGCACCGGTTCTTATGGAAGTTGGAATGCATTGTCTTGGATGCCCGGCTTCACAGGGTGAGTCTCTTGAAGAAGCAGCAATGGTTCATGGAATTGATGCAGATCTTCTTATCGCAAAGATCAACGCACTCTTAGCAGCTGAAGCATAGACCGTGAATAAATAAAAGATATAATTTAACGGGGACGACAGATCATTAATCTGCCGTCCCCGTCTTTTTTCGCCAAGTTAAAAATTGTGGATTTGTCTGTTATTTAAATGAAGTCAGAGTCTGTATTGCATTTTTAGCAAGGATCATATCACAGTGTTCTTCCAGAAATGCAAGTGATATACCACCACCCTGTTCCGGTGAACCATACTCGGAGAGCATATTACAGATCCGGTTAAAATCAGAAGACGGATGCTCTCCCTGTGCAAGTGTCAGGATGTACATGTTCTCTGCTTCATCCTTGTAAAGTGTGTTCGGACCATCATACATCTCAGCTAAAAAATGACTGGCATGAATCACACTGTCAAGTCTTGAGAAAGAGAAAAGCCGGACCGGTGGAACAGAAGGTTCAGCAGGAGCTGCTTCTTTGGCTTCTGAAGCAGGAACCTGTTCCTGGACCGGAGTATCGGCAAGTGCTTCCGGGTTCTCCGGGAGCTGGGATACAGCCTCTTTCATCTGGCTGAGAATGTCGAGAAAATCTTCGGCTCCGTCAAGTTTTTTCAGATGTTCCAGCACGGATTTGTGCTTATCAGCAGCTTCGTCCGCAGGAGTAGGTGTGAATCTGGAAAAACGGGTATCCAGTTCATCCGGATCATCAACTTTGGTTATATTCAGAACGATAGAATCACCGGCGGTCGGGATTGCTTCAATCATCAGTGGCAGATTGTCGCTTTCGAATCCAAATTCAGAAGCGGCCTGCTGCATCATCTCGCGGAATAAAGATTTTGCCTTCTCGGAGCCGTAAGCAAGCTCGCTGAGCTTTAACTGTCTCTGGGCGAGATCATCACGGGTAAGTGTGCAGCGGATCTGATTATCATTTATCTTTTCTATCTTCATAAAGTATCACTTCCTATTCAATCAAAAATCTATCTGAACAATTACTAATAGTATAAACAAAAAACGGAACGATGTAAACAAAATAAAAAATAAAAAATGCTTGCTTTTTTATAAACTCTTTCTTATAATGGCGTTACAGGAAAATAAGACAGACCAGTCAATCGCACAAATCTTGAATTTATCATACGCATTTCGCACACAGCGTACAGAATCAAGTACATTCAGGTCATATCAGACGATTTATCAACAGAACCTAACAATTGAACCGAAGTATGGACAGTGATCATTTTCTTGTCATCGGAAAAAGCACAGGAGAAGTAATATATCACAAGTGTTGCCTTATGGTCGCTTTTTGCCGTAAAAACTGTCTGACTCAAGGGGGAAATATGGACGAGCAAGAGAAAAAGTATCAGGATTTATTTACGGAACTGACAAATTATGAGCGTAGCGGTGTCCGGATGCAGATGAATGGCTTTCCGGCAAGTCCGCTTCAGATCGTGTCAGCGCATATGGTAAGAGAAGAAAGTAATTATATGCGGGATTATATTCTGGATGAACAGGGAATGATCCGGGAACTGGATTTTAACAGTATAGGAACAGACCATTCACAGGTGGAATGAAAAAAGCAGAGCCCCCTCGCCAGGACATGACCTGTGGGGAATGGAAATAGTTCTCAGATGTGTACAAATGGCAGATATATGTGGTATAATAACATAAAGTATGCGCATATTACAAGCTTAGTTAAGCTGTGAAAATATGCTGCAAACAGGAGGTGTCATGTGGACGAAAGAAGAATGACCAATGAGCAAAGGGAAAGAGAGCGCAGACGCAAAGCTGCGGCAGCAAGAAAAGCTGCTTCAAGATACGAGGATCCGGGCGTAGGTTATCAGAGACGGAGAAGAGCAAGAAAAAGACGTCGTCGTGTCAGAAACGTGTGTATTGCATTGCTGGTGATCTTTATAGTTGTCATTGGGCTTGCCGGTGGAACAATATACTGGATAAAGTATGGGCCGACAAAAGAAACCTATGATTTGAATAAATATTTTGGAATTACGGCAAAGTCGCAGATGGGTGTAACGATCAACAACGAGGTACTGGATGCTCAGGCAATTACAGAAGGCGGAACTGCATATCTGTCTTATAACTTTGTACAGGATTATATCAGCGATCGTTTTTACTGGGATTCCAATGAGCATATGCTTTTGTATACACTGCCGAGAGATATGGTAAAGGCAGCGGCAGACAGTAAGGATTATTCTGTTTCAGATACTGTGAACAGTGAGGATTATACAATTGTAAAGACAGAAGGAGATACAGCATATATTGCACTGGATTTCCTGCAGAAATATGCAAATTTTGACTACGAAGTTTATAAAGATCCGGCAAGAGTCGTGATCACCAGTAAGTTTGGAGAGCGTCAGACGGCAAAGGTTAAGGATGATTCCCAGGTAAGGATTCTGGGAGGTGTAAAAAGTCCGGTGCTCGAAGAAGTGAAAAAGGGAGATAAGCTTACGGTTCTTGAAGATGTAAGTGACTGGAAAAAAGTCTGTACAAAGTCCGGAATTGTCGGGTATATTCAGAAGTCAAAGCTGAAGGATGCCAAGAAAGAGACAATCTCAAGAGAATTTGAGGAACCGGATTATACAGGAATCAAGAAAGATTACAAGATCAATCTGGTATGGCATCAGGTCACAAGTGAAGCTGCCAACGAAGGGATTGAAGATGCGCTTGCAGCTACAAAAGGACTCAATACGATTTCCCCTACATGGTTCAGTGTAACGGATAATTCCGGAAATATCAGTTCCATTGCAAGTACAGACTATGTGGATTATGCACATCAGTGTGGACTGGAAGTATGGGCGTTGGTTGATAATTTCGACCAGAATGTAGACGATATGGAGCTGCTCAGTCATACTTCAAGCAGGGAGAATCTGGAGAATCAGCTGGTAAATGCAGCACTTCAGAATGGAATTGACGGAATTAACGTGGATTTTGAACAGATACCGACGGATGTCGGAGATCATTACATTCAGTTTATCCGGGAGCTTTCTGTGCTGTGCCGGGTGAACAATCTGGTCCTTTCTGTAGATAATTATGTGCCGAAGGGTTATAACACACATTATCACAGAGAAGAACAGGGGGTTATGGCAGACTATGTGATCATTATGGGATATGATGAACATTTTGCCGGTTCCTATGAAGCAGGTTCTGTGGCATCTTACAATTATGTAAAAGAGGGAATTGAAGAAACCCTGCGGGATGTACCGGCAGATAAGGTGATCAATGCAGTGCCATTCTATACAAGGCTGTGGAATGAGACACCGAAGACGGACGAAGAGCGTACGGAAGATCAGGGAACCGAGGCTGAAAGCTATTCAATGAAAGTTACCAGCGAAGCACTTGGCATGGAAGAAGCGGCACAGCGGGTAAGCGAAGCCGGAGCAACTGTGACATGGGATGATACGGCGAAGCAGAACTATGCAGAGTGGCAGGGAGATAACGATTCAACCTACAGGATCTGGCTGGAGGATGCTTCTTCACTTGAAGTCAAACTCGGACTTATGAAAGACAATAATCTGGCAGGAACGGCGGCATGGAAACTTGGATTTGAGACTTCCGATATCTGGGATCTGATTCAGAAATATGTAAACTGATTACATAATGAGAAAGGTATAGAAAAGAGCTTTCCACGCATATATTTGTAAAAATATATGCAGGAGGCTCTTTTTTGAATAAAAAAATCAGTGAAATAGTAAAAAGGGGGAAAACTATTTTCAAGAGCAAAATAAAGTGGATTCTGGCTCTTATTTTACTGACGGGATGTATTTATGGCAGTTATACATTAAGCAGGTATACCGAGGCGGATCAGGTGGAGGCAAAGCAGGCTCAGGTAATCCTGGATGCCGGACACGGGGGAAGTGATCCGGGAAAAATCGGGCTGAATAACCTTCTGGAAAAGGATATCAATCTGGCAATTACTGAGAAAGTGAAAAAATGTCTGGAAAAGGAAAAGATAACAGCAGAGCTTACAAGAAAAGAGGATAAAGGGCTTGGAACAACAGGAGACGGAAGTAAAAAGACAGAAGATATGCAGGCAAGAGTGAAGATGATCAACGAGACGAAACCTGTCCTTACAGTGAGTATCCATCAGAACAGCTATGAAGACCCGGAAATTCATGGAGCGCAGGTGTTTTATTACAGCCATTCCCGGGAAGGAGAGGCTGTTGCGAAAATTCTGCAGGAAAGTTTGCAGGAGATTGATCCGGAAAATCACAGGCGGGCAAAAGCAAATGAGACCTATTATCTTCTGAGGCGGACAAAAGTGCCTACGGTGATCGTGGAATGCGGCTTTCTGACTAATCCGGAAGAGGCAGAAAAATTGTCGGGAGAAGAATATCAGGAGCAGGTTGCAGAAGCTGTTGCAAAAGGAATCGCAAAATGTCTGGAATACCTGAACGAGTATGGAAATTAAAATTGCCATGCCATGTGGATAATGCTATAATGAAACACATGGAAACAATAATAAAAAAAATAGACAGAAACCAAATAGATCAGGTGATTATGGAAGAAGCCGGTTCAATCCTGAAGAACGGCGGTCTGGTGGCATTTCCGACAGAGACAGTCTACGGACTGGGGGCAAATGCGCTTGATGAGGAGGCAGCGAAAAAGACCTATGCAGCAAAAGGACGCCCGTCAGACAACCCGCTTATCGTCCATATTGCGAGACTGGAGGATCTGGGTGCGATCGTTGAATCTGTACCACTTATTGTAGATGAGATCGCGGCACATTTCTGGCCAGGGCCACTTACGATGATTTTCAATAAGAACGAAAAAGTTCCGCTGGGAACAACCGGTGGTCTGGAAACGGTCGCTGTGCGTATGCCGGATGATGAGATTGCCCGTGAGCTGATCCTTGCAGGAGGCGGATATGTATCAGCACCAAGTGCCAACACATCCGGAAGACCGAGCCCGACGACAGCACAGCATGTGGCAGAGGATTTAAGTGGCAAGATCGAGATGATTCTGGATGGAGGAAGTGTAGATATCGGAGTAGAGTCTACGATTCTGGATATGACGGTGACTCCACCGATGATCCTGAGACCGGGAGCGATCACAAAAGAGATGTTAAGTGAAGTGATCGGTGAGGTGGCTGTGGATGAAACTTTGATTTCAGAGAACAGCACAAAAGCACCGAAAGCACCGGGAATGAAGTACCGTCACTACGCGCCGAAGGCAGAGATGATCATTGTTGACGGAGAGCCTGAAGAGGCTGTTCGGGCGATCAAGCAGATTGCTTACGAGCAGGTAAGACTTGGATATAAGGTGGGGATCATTGCGTCTAATGAATCGGTTGATCAGTATACGACCGGTGTAGTAAAATGCATAGGTTCCCGTGTGAATGAAAAGACGGTTGCGAGAAACCTTTATAAAGTCCTACGTGAATTTGATGAAGAGGAAGTTGATTATATTTACAGTGAAGCATTTCCGGAGGCAGGTATCGGAACTGCGATCATGAACCGGCTGGGCAAAGCAGCAGGACATCATGTACTGCAGGCATCTGAGATCACGAAGCTTCAGGATTACCGCAGGATTGTATTTGTGAGCAACAGCGCGAACTGTCGTGCTCCGATCGCAGCAGCAATTCTGAAAAAGCAGCCGCTTTTCCAGGAATATGAGGTGTGTGCGAGAGGACTTGTGGTTCTCTTCCCGGAGCCACTGAATCCGAGAGCAGAAGAACTTCTGGCGAGACATCATATTGAGACAGAAGGATATGAGACTGTTGCATTATCAGAAGAGGAATTTGGGGAAGATACGCTTGTTCTGGCAATGCAGGAAAGTATCAAACAAAAGATACAGAATGATTATCCGGGAAAAGGACAGGTTTATACACTATGTGAATTTGTAAATGGAAGCAAAGAGATTCCGTCTGTATATGGTCAGACACAGGAACAGTATGAGCAGATGTATGAGCTGATCCAGGGGTATGTCAAAAAACTTGCCAATAAGTTAAACGAGGAGGCAAAAAACAAATGTCAAATGTACACGTAATGGATCATCCGCTGATTCAGCACAAAATCGGGATTATCAGAAGAGAGGAAACAGGTTCAAAGGATTTCAGAATGATGATCGGTGAGATCGCAATGCTGATGTGCTATGAGGCAACCAGAGATCTGAAATTACAGGATGTCGAGATCCAGACACCGATCTGCAAGATGACAGCAAAAGAGCTTGCAGGAAAGAAGCTTGCTGTTGTTCCGATCCTGAGAGCAGGACTTGGAATGGTAGAAGGTATGCTTGCGATGATTCCGGCTGCAAAAGTAGGTCATATCGGTTTGTTCCGTGATCCGGAAACTCTTGAACCGGTAGAATACTACTGCAAACTTCCGGCTGACTGTGAAGAAAGAGAAGTATTTGTAGTAGATCCGATGCTTGCTACGGGAGGATCCTGTATCGCAGCGATCCAGATGCTGAAGAACAGAGGCGTAAAAAATATCCGTTTTATGTGTATTATTGCAGCACCGGAAGGAGTAAAGAAGCTTCAGGAAGCTCATCCGGATGTTGAAGTGTATATTGGAGCATTGGATGAAAAGTTAAATGAACATGGATATATTGTTCCGGGGCTCGGAGATGCCGGAGACCGTATTTTCGGAACAAAATAGAGGAACCGATTATGAGTGGAAAAAGACAGGATTATATTTCCTGGGATGAATATTTTATGGGAGTTGCCATTCTCTCGGGAAGACGGTCAAAAGATCCGAATACCCAGGTGGGATGCTGTATCGTAAGTGCAGATAACAAAATTCTGTCAATGGGATACAACGGTCTGCCACGAGGCTGTTCGGATGATGAATTTCCGTGGGAACGGGAAGGTGAGGATCCGCTGAAGACAAAGTATGTATACACCGTACACAGTGAACTGAATGCAATCTTGAATTACAGTGGAGGAAGTCTTGAAGGAGCCAAACTTTATGTATCGCTTTTTCCGTGCAATGAATGCGCAAAAGCGATCATTCAGAGTGGAATCAAAGAAGTAATCTATGATTCAGACAAGTATGCAGATACAACTTCTGTAAAAGCATCTAAAATGATGTTTGACTGTGCCGGGGTGCGATATCATCAGTATCACCGGACCGGGCGAAAAGTGGAAATTGAATTATAAAAGATATGGGGAGGTGCCATTGGACTGCGAAGTGCAGACAGTGGCGCTCTTTTTTGCATAGGAAATTCTTTTCAGAGGTAAAAAACATATCTGTGTGAAAAAGTTCATAAGATAGAGCAGGAGGTGGCGGAGCATGAAAAGAAGAGGATCATGGCAGATAAACTTTATTGTCAGGGCTTTGACAGGAATGGGCAGTATTTTTCTGGTCAATCAATGGATGGACTATAGAAACATTCCTGTTTCTGTCGGACTAAATGTCCTGTCATTTTTTGTGTCCGGATGTCTTGGAATTCCGGGAGTTGCCATGCTTTATGGGATTATGTTTTATCAGTTTATGTAGGTGTTGCGCAAAACGTTTTTTTCTGGTTTAAAGCTATGGACAAAGGGAAAAGTGGCGCATATAATACGTCTTACAAGAGAGGCAAAGCAATAAGTTAGAAAATCAAAAAATCAGTTTCAGCAGTATTTATATTCTGATAAATACTGTGTCAAAAAAGGAATGCAAACGTGTTCCGTCATATGCCATTCGGCATTTGATTCAAAGTTTGAAAGAAAAAGGGCGGACATGCCGGAAAGGAGCAGAGCAAAGAATCGACAGAGAAATTTTAATTTGTGATCCAGAAGAAGAGTATGTCAGAAGACTTGCGGAGGCGCTGCTTTTGAAAAAAGAGGTGACAGCAGGAGTGCGAATCTGTTCGTCGCCGGAAATGGTACAGGAGTTACTGAAGATTGGTCTGATAAAGGTATTGTTGATCAGTGAGGATGTTCCATATGAAAAAAGAAAGCAGATTTTTACCGGGAAGAGAATTATTCTGACGAGACAGCATTGTGTGGATCTGGGAGAGGAGGAAACGGAGCTTCGGAAATATCAGCCGGTTGACGGATTGATGACCGGGATTTTAAAAGGACTTCAGGAGGAGAAGTTTCCGGGATCGTGTGCGGATAACGGAAATGGAAGAATCCTTGGAGTATATTCACCGGTTCACAGAATTGGAAAGACAACGTTTTCACTGAAACTTGGGAAAGCACTGGCACAGTCAGAAGACGTGCTGTATCTGAATCTGGAAACCTATGCAGGCATGGGAGGATATTTCCGGGATCAGGATGCTCCTGATCTGGCAAATGTTCTTTACTATGCAAAACAGGAAAGAGATGATATCGGGATACGGATTGCATCCATGGTAAAAAGAATGGGTGATCTGGACTATATCCCGCCAATGAAAGTATGGACAGATCTTCGTGCTGTGCATACAGAGGAATGGAAAACTCTATTTGAAAGACTGATCAGCCAAAGTGTATACAGCGTGATCATTCTGGATATCGGAAATGGGATGGAGGATGTATTTCAGCTGTTAAGGCTGTGTGACCAGATTCTCATGCCGTGTGCGGAGGATGTATATGCGATGGCAAAAATTGCGCAGTACCAGCATATGTTGAAGGTACTGCGGTATCAGGAGCTGGAGTCGCGTACCATGTATATCAATATGGGGAAAAATATGCGTCAGACAGTAAAAGAAACAGTTGAGTTATTAAAAGAAAGTACAGAAAAGAGGTTCTTCTATGCGGAGGGCAGAACAACTTCATGAAGAAATTCTGGCGCAGATGGATCTGTCGAAGGAAGCAAGCGATGAAGAGCTGCTGGAACTGATCCACAGGATACTGGAAGAAAAATCGAAAGAAGAGTTCATTCCGCTTGAAGAAAAGGCAATTCTCGGGAGAGAGCTTTTTAACGCGTTCAGGAAGCTGGATATCTTGCAGGAGCTGATCGAGGATGAAGAGATTACGGAAATTATGATCAATGGAACGCAGCCGATTTTCATCGAGCGTAACGGAAGGATTTATGAAACCGATAAAAAGTTTCTTTCAAAGGGAAAGCTTGAAGATGTGGTTCAGCAGATGGTAGCAGGCTGTAACAGGGTTGTCAATGAGGCAACACCGATCGTAGATGCGAGACTGGAGGATGGATCCAGAGTAAATGTGGTACTGCCGCCGGTTGCGCTTAATGGACCGATTGTTACGATCAGAAAGTTTCCGAAAAGCAGGATTACGATGGAGACGATGATCGATACAGGCTCTATCGGAAAAGAAGCGGCAGCAATGCTGATCCAGGCCGTGAAGGCAAAGTATAACATTTTTATCAGCGGAGGGACAGGATCAGGAAAGACAACCTTTCTGAATGTATTGTCGGATTTTATTCCGAAAGAAGAACGTATTATTACCATTGAGGACAGCGCGGAACTGCAGATCACAGGGATTCCCAATCTGGTGCGGCTTGAAGCACGGAATGCAAATGTAGAAGGAACAGGCGAAATCAATATCCGAGATCTGATCAGGACAGCGCTCCGGATGCGACCGGAGAGGATTATTGTCGGTGAAGTCAGAGGAGAAGAAGCACTGGATATGTTACAGGCATTTAATACAGGCCATGACGGGTCGATCAGTACCGGTCATGCGAACAGTCCGGATGATATGATGAGCAGACTGTCTACAATGGTACTGATGGGGATTAAACTTCCACTGGAAGCAGTTATGCGTCAGATCGCTTCCGGAATCGATATCCTGGTACATCTGGGACGCCTTCGGGACAAGAGCAGGAAAGTATTGGAAATCATGGAGGTATTGGGATATGAAAAAGGAGAAATCAGGCTTCAACCGTTATTTTCCTTTCAGGAGACGGGAAGTAAGGATGGAAAAATCCAGGGGGAGTGGGTGAAAAGGTCCACACTTACACGGACGGAAAAACTTATGGCGGCAGGGTATCAGCCGGAAGGAGTATGCCCTGGCGATAACGGAAAGCATTCTTCTGGTGTTTCTGATCGCCATGCTGTTCTATTCAAGACTATGGATGATGGCAGTGCTTTTTCCTCTGGGAATGAAGTATTACGAAAGGATGATCTGTCAGGTGGAGGAAAAAGGGAAGAGACGTTTTGAAAGACAGTTCCAGGATGCGCTTCAATCACTGGAAGCACAGCTGAATGTGGGATACTCTATGGAGAACGCGATCAAAGAGGTACAGAGAGACCTGCAGATCATGTATGACAGGCATACACTTATTGTACGGGAATTTACGTATATGGTAAGGCAACTGAATCTGAACGTAACCGCGGAAGCTGCCTGGAAGGATTTTGCTGCAAGGGTAGCACTTCCGGAGGTGGATACATTTGTCACTGTATTTTCCCTGGCAAAGAGGAGCGGAGGCGACAGTATTCTGATCATTAAAAATGCGGTTAGACAACTTGGTGATAAAGCGGAAGTAAAAAGAGAAATCGATACCGTAATTACAGCGAAAAAAATGGAATTTCAGATCATGTCAGTGATCCCTTTGGGAATTATTGGTTATATGCGTCTGAGCTTTCCGGAATTTATGGCGGGGCTATACGGGAATCTGCCAGGAGCGGCTTTTATGAGTATTTGTCTTGGAACTTACATTGCTGCCTGGAAACTTGGATGTAAGATTGTGGAAATCGAGGTATAGAAATGTGGTTTTGTATCGGAATGTATTTCTTTCTCGGAGCTTGTGCATGGATGTATTTCAAGAAGAAATCACTTTTCAGAAAATGGGACAGGCTTCTCAGGCAGATATTTTTTTTGATGTTGGCGGTGACAAGTCTGGCATTTTTGTCGGAAATCGTGCAGAAGACAGGGACGGAAAACTCTGAAACCATGCAGATAAAGCGGAACGGGTACGGGGAAGGACAAAAAGAAGCGGCGCTTTCTATGCAGGTTGAAGGAGAAAAAAAGCAGGATATAGAAATTCGTGTGTCACCAAAGATTTACAGTGAAAAACGGCTGGAAAAGGAGTTTCAGAAAGCGAGGAAAGAGCTTGCAAAAGTGATTTCCGGGGAAAATAAGGATCTGTCGCATATAAAGACAGATCTGGATCTGGTAACAGCATTAGACGATTTTCCGTTTTCGGTTTCCTGGGAACTTAGCAGATATGATGTAATGGATTCGCTTGGGAGACTGGATCAGGAAAAAATCCGGGAAGAAGATCCGGAGAATCAGGGGATTGGGATGAATATTACCGGAGTTTTGCATTATGAAGATAAGGTATATCCGTGTGAGATGGATCTTGTTATTTTTGCAGGACAGGAGAAAACGCTTTCCACGAAAGAGCGGGTTCTGGAACTGGTAAGATTACAGGACAGTGCTACGAGGCAGAAAGCATATCTTACACTGCCACCCAGTCTGGACGGAAGAAAAATTGCCTGGACAGAGGAGAAAGATTCAAAAGTGATTCCGATTCTGATGCTCGGAATGGCGATAAGCATTCTGCTTGTCGGAAGAGAAATACAGAAAGAAAACAATCAGAAGAAGACGAGAAAAGAGCAGATGATGCTGGATTATCCGGAAATTATCACAGAGTTTACGATGCTGACCGGTGCCGGAATGACAGCAAAAAATGTGTGGAAAAGGATTGCGGAAGACTATGGGATCACCAGGGGAAAAACGGGAAGAAAAAGAGAAGCATATGAAGAAATCTGGAAAACCTGGCAGGAAATGAAAAGTGGGATTCCGGAGATGGAATGTTATGAAAGATTTGCAAGAAGATGTGATCTGATTCCGTATATGAAAATGGGAGCACTTCTTTCACAGAATCTGAAAAAGGGTGCAAAAGGAATTTCTGAAATGCTTCGTATGGAGGCAGTACAGGCACTGGAGGACAGAAAGAGCAGGGCGAGACAGCTGGGAGAAGAGGCAGGAACAAGACTTTTGATCCCAATGCTTTTGATGCTGATCATCGTGATTACGATCGTAGTTGTACCGGCATTTTTGTCGATCCAGGTGTAGGAGGTGAGAGAATGAAGGCGGTAAAAAAGAAGCTGTGGACAGGATGGATCAGAATTCAGAAGATTCTGACGGAAAAAGACGGGATATCAACGGTAGAATTGATCCTTGTACTGGTCGTCATTATCGGTCTGGTTATCATTTTTAAGAAACAGCTTAATGAACTTGTAACTAAAATATTTGAAAAAATAACGAATGAAAGTTCAGGAATCTAAAATAAAAATTTTATTTCAGAAATGAGTGTGTACAGAGATGAAAAAAATGGTAAAGGGAGAGATTACTGTGTTTCTAAGCCTGGTCTTTCTTCTGCTTTTTACTCTGGTTGGGGCTTTGCTGGAAAGTGCCTCGATCCAGCTGGCAAAGAATGAGAGAAGAGCAGACGCAGGCAGGGCAGTGGAATCTGCGTTTGCAGAATATCAGAAAGATCTTCTGGAGCGATATGGTATTTTTGCAATAGAAGGCAGTTATGAATCCGGAACAATGTCTGAAGAAAATATTTTAAACCGACTGTCCTTTTACGGGGCAGAAAATATAGAAACAGAGATTGCGGCAATCCGTTATCTGACAGACCAGAATGGGAAAGAATTTCTGCGGCAGGCGGTTGAATACGAGAAAATGAAGACAGGAGCTGCGGCGATAGAGAATCTGACGGGAAAGGTATCCGAATGGAAGGAGCAGGAACTGAAAGCAAATGAATATGGGAAAGAGAATATAGAGACGAGTAAAGAACTTGACCAGATGCTGGAAAGTGAAAAAGAAGAACTTCCTGCAGAAAATAATCCATTGGCGGATATTGTGGATATACAGGCGCAAGCACTGTTAAATCTGGTCAGCCCGGAAGGATTTACGCTGTCATCGAAAGCTGTAAAGTCGGAAGAGACTGTATCGAACCGAAAGCTCAGGCAGGGATACGGAACCATGAAGGAAAAAGATAATGGAGCCGGAGATACCATTTTTTTCAATCTGTACCTTATAGATAAGTTTGGCAATGCTGCAAATAAGAAAAAGAATACGGTACTGGACTATGAGATGGAGTATTTGTTAGGAGGAAAGGCGAGCGACAAGGACAATCTGGAATATGTGATCGGGAGAATCCGAATCCTTCGATTTGCAGTGAATTATGGATATTTGCTGACCGATAAGGACATGCAAATGGAGGTGGATACCCTTGCAACGACACTGAGTGCGGTGTTTCTTTCACCGGAGATCGGACCTGTGATCAAGCATGCGCTGCTTCTTGCATGGGCTTATGGAGAAAGCCTTACGGATGTTAAGACGCTTCTGGCAGGGAAGAAGGTTCCGGCTGTAAAGAGTAAGGAGAGCTGGAATCTGACGCTGGATGGTCTGCTTGAACTGGCAAAGAACAGAAGTATTCCGGAAGGGAAGGAGACAGAAGAGGGAAATTCTTATGAGCAGTATCTGCAAATGATGCTGGTTTTAAAATCAAAGGAAGAACTGTCGATGAGAGCATTGGATCTGGTGGAAATGAATCTGCGATCCGGAATGGAGAAAACGTTTTTTCGGGCAGATGCCTGCGTATCAGGAGCAGACTTTGACATGACATGTTATCTGAGAAGAGGAATCCGGTATCAGTATCATATTTTATATCAATATCAGTAACAAAAAATGAAAATGTTAGGAGGTGGATACAGGTGTCTTTTCTGAGGACAATCGAAATAATAAATAAAATTCCTTTGATGATGTATAGAAAAATATTGAATTACAAACACATATTTGATATTCGCAGAAAGGAGGAAGGATTTGATTTTCTACCTGATTTGATCGCCATATCTTGTGTCAAAGAAAAGGCATCTGTATCTGCCTCGGTAACAGTAGAAGCTGTACTTTGTGTTCCGCTGTTCCTATATGCGGCGGTGAGTTTGATCTGGATGCTGGAGCTCAGAAGCATCCAGTCTGCAGTAAGATGCGGACTGCAGAGTGCAGGAAAGCAGGTGGCAGAGAGTTTTGCAGAAATTCCGGTGCTGAACCCGATAAGTCTGCATGCAGATCTTGTAAATGCGGTCGGAAAAGAAAGAATGGATCGAAGTATGATTGTTGGCGGAAGCGGAGGAGTCAGCTGTAAAAGATCCTGGGCGATACCGGGAATGGGAGTGCTGGAACTGACGGCAGAATATGAAGTAGAACTGCCGGTTCCTGTCTTTCATATTCCGGTACTGCATTATAAAGAAAAAATGAGGATGAAGACATGGACCGGTTATGTAAAGACCTACGAAGCAGGAATTGGAGATAATGAACTTGTATATATGACAGAAACAGGGATCGTATATCACCGGAATTATCAGTGCACTTATCTGGAACCGTCCGTGCGCAGTGTTGCGAAAACACAGTTAGGGGAACTTAGAAACAGCAGTGGAGGAATTTATCATTTGTGTGAACGGTGTGGATGGATGCCGGGAAATGATGGCAACTGCTATGTCACAGATTATGGGGATCGTTATCATACTTCATTATCATGCAGCGGACTGAAGAGAAAAGTTTATACAGTTCCGCTGTCAGAAGTAAAAGGAAAAGGAGCATGTTCAAAATGTGGTGGAAAATAGCAAAATTGGCAGGATTATTTTTTTTAGGATTCGGAGCAGCACAGGATATAAAATATCAGAAAATCTCGACAGAATATCTGCTCGCAGGAAGCTGTGCGGCGATTCTGTACCGTGCGTTATTTGGACGGATGCATTGGAGTGTATGGGTTGCCGGACTGGGATGTGGAATTGTATTTCTCATGATATCGAAATGGTCACAGGAGGGAATAGGGTACGGAGACAGCTGGATGATCCTGAATATGGGTATTTTTCTTGGGATCTGGAATCTGCTTGGAATGCTGATGCTTGCATTTCTTGTGGCTGCGATGGCAGCAGGAGCAGGTCTTTGGAGCGGAAAATGGAAACGGACGACGAGAATGTCGTTTTATCCTTTTCTTCTGATCGGCTATCTGGGGACATTTATATGGTAAAGCTAAAAGGAAGTACAGTAGTTGAGATGGCGTATCTGATGCCGGTAGTATTGCTTTGTTGGATGGCAGTCATTTTCGCGCTTTTTTATTACCATGATAAAAATATTATCGGTGGGGCGGCATATGAGACTGCGATTGTCGGAAGTGAAGAATGGCGATGGCAAAAGGAAATAGAAGATGGAAAAATGGAGCAGTATTTTCAGAAAAGAATTGAAAACAAACTGATATTTTTTGATACAGTATCGGTGGAAACTGCGGTAGTAAAAGATGAATTTGAAGTGACAGCAGGAGCGAAAAAGAGAAAAATGCGCGTATCTGTTAAACGCAGTGCGGCACTGACAGTGCCAGAGGAAAAAATACGCAGGAAAAAGTATTGCAGGAGATTGTAGAAAGGAACCAGGAGGAATGAAAGAAGAGTACGAAAGAGATTTACATCATGCCTGGATGATTCTGGAAACAGATGAGCTATATAAAGAAGATTATCAGATGCGGATGCTGATGGAAAATGCGATTCCCGGACTCTTGTCGGTAAGAGGGCAGGGAAAAGATGATAAAAGCCAGTACCGCTACGAGATCAGTGGGAAGATATCCGTGAAGGCAAGGGGAGAAAAAGAGCACTGGAAATTTGCAGATCTGGAAAAATTTATGAGACAGTTTATCCAGGTGCTTTATGCAGTGAAGAATTATCTGCTGGACGTGAACTGTCTGAGCCTGGATCCGGGACATATTTATGTATCGGATGAAATCTATTACTTTTGTTATTGTCCGGGACTAGAAGGTAATATTCTGGAAAAGTTTCATGAGCTTACAGAGTATTTTGTCAGGGAGACAGATTATGAACAGAAAGAGGCAGTCTATCTGGCATATGAATTACATAAGGCTTCAATGGAAGAAAATTATAATATTGAGTATGCGCTGGAGCGGATACTGGAGAAAAAGGAGAATGAAATGGAGAGTATACAGCCGGAGAAAAAAGCAGGATATGATCTGCAGGAGGAACTGATCCTGGATGACTGGATTGCAGAACAGGAAATGAAAGGGCAGGTTGTAAAGGACAGGCAGAGCGTATGGGGATTTCTGAATCAGCGCCTTCAGAAACGTAGAAAAAAACGGGAATCCCAATGGGATGAGATAATGGCGGATGATTCAGAGGAATAAGTAAGATAGGACATGTTTTTCGGGTTATAGGACAAAACGTGTTGATGGCTAATCCCAGCCATCAAACGTTCTATCCACATTATGTAAGTCGCTCCAAACAATTGCATCACCCCAGATTGAAAGACTCTGTTCCAATCGATTCTTCTCATTCATTCGCTGATAAATAGATGTGATACTCTGTTCTGTGGGCATGACTTTTATTATTTCTGACAAAGGAAGAGGTTCTGGTGAGTGCATATAACACCACCAGTACACCGCTTTTATTCTTCTTTCGATAGATAAGCCCCTATGATTTCTTAACATTTCCCGGAGTCTTGAATTAATTCCACCTTCAATTCGGTTATTAGTAGATGGTGTTGAAAAATCATTCTTTAAGTTTTCGTCAAGGTATGTAAAAAGAGTTTTTTCTTTAAGCAACTTAAGCAACGATCTTTCAGCTTTTAATATTCTCTCATGCGTAGGTCTTGATTTCCCATTCTCATCTATAGTCATTTCGTCAAGAAAGTCTTGATACTTTTTAATCCAATTGATAAAACGTTCCACCCATATCTGGGATTCCTTTTTACTTTTGATTTTCAGTAGATCTTTGACCAGCATATAAAGTTCTGCGCCAGCGGCAGTGTTAGGGCGAGAAGTTATATATCGTTTTACTTGACAAAACACATGGAATACACACCTTTGATGTTTTGCTTTTGGCCATGCCTTTTTGAGTGCTTTTGCAAACCCTGTACCCCCATCAGACACTACCATCCTTGGCTCAGCGATACGTTTCATCAAAGCGATCCAGGCTCCTGCATGTTCATAACGACACAAATACCATCCCAACACATGCTTTTCATCACAGCAAATCAAAACGCATGCTTTCCGACTAAGATAGATCCCATCGAGAAATACTACATCTCTAGTTTCTGCTATCTTTGGCGGCATAGCCCATATATCCCAGAACTTTGCTGTCTTTCTTCTAAAGGATCTTCCTTCTCCAGACATTGTTGATTGAGATTCTTTTCCAAACAGCCAATCCAAAAAGATTTGCAGTTCCTTGGATTCATTATTAATTTTATGCGTTAGTGACGTTTTGCAATTCTTACAAAGCCAACGTTGCGAACCAGCTTTTGTCTTTCCAGACTTCACACATTTCATACCACAAACAGGACAATTTACTTGATTCATCTAATCTTCCCTCCATGGTTCTTATTTTAAGGAAGATTAAAAACCGTTAGTCCCTTTATTTTGGTGTGCTACCCGTCAAGTAGACAAATTAAATAACGAAAATTTTTTCTTCCCCG
>NZ_JAQCZB010000022.1:0-12182 GCF_027682785.1 Coprococcus sp. AF51-11b1
TTGGCAGAGCAGCTGATTTGTAATCAGCAGGTTATCGGTTCGAGTCCGATCATCGGCTTGCATCAGACAGTTAATCTGAATGATGTCTGTTGGAAGACAGTAAAACTTCATATGGGTGGATTCCCGAGTGGCCAAAGGGGACAGACTGTAAATCTGCTGCAATTTGCTTCGGTGGTTCGAATCCACCTCCGCCCATTGCATATTTAGAAAAAATGTGCTATAATGAGATATCATCGCGGGATGGAGCAGTCTGGTAGCTCGTCGGGCTCATAACCCGAAGGTCGTAGGTTCAAATCCTGCTCCCGCAACTCACACATTAGTGTGTATGCCCAGATAGCTCAGTCGGTAGAGCAGAGGACTGAAAATCCTCGTGTCACTGGTTCGATTCCGGTTCTGGGCACTGTCTTCGAAAGAAGGCAAGCTGTATAACAGATGGAGCATTAGCTCAGGTGGTAGAGCACTTGACTTTTAATCAAGTTGTCCGGGGTTCGAATCCCCGATGCTTCATGATTTAGAAGATGTAAATCCTGTATAAATTGGGTTTACATCTTTTTTCGTTTTATAGAAAATTTAATATGCACCAAGTAAATTTTTGCTAGTAAAATAGAATGATACCAGGGTCAAAAGGTCAGAAAGCCGAAGCAAACTTGCCTGCAAGAGGATTTTTGACCTCTTGACCCCAACATCATAGAATTTGATAAGAGGGAGCAGGATATGAAATCAGCAGCAGAATTAGAAAAAAATTTGATGAGTATCAATCGAAGAAGCTATCCAGCTTACAAAGATTTGAGAGGAAGCTATCAGTTTCAAGGATACCAGCTCAATATTGATCATGTACAAGGAGATCCATTTGCTTCTCCGTCAAAGCTGAGTATTCAGGTGAAGAAAATCCAGGCGAGATTTCCAGAAGAATATTATAAAGAAGAACACAGAAGAATTGCGCTTCAGGATTATCTGACAAGACAATTCGGAAAAGCTGTTTCCAAATTTATTTTCCAGGCAAAGGGTTCCGGAAAAAGTGGATTGATTGGGATAAGCCGCTGTGGACAGGAGGTTCTGGACAGGACTGCATTTGAAATTAAGGATGGAGATCTTCTGGTACGGTTTGAAGTTGGATTTCCGGCAAATGGACGGACGATCAATGCATTTGAACTGAGGAAGATTTTGTTTGAGTATCTTCCGGAAATAGCTGACAGATCTTTATATTATAAGAACCTGAATCAGCAGGAAGTGAAAAAGTGTATAGAACTTGCGGAAGATCAACATTATATAAGAAGAGAACTGACAAAGCGGAGACTTATTGCATTTGTGGCAAATGGTTCTATACTGCCAAGAGAAAGCGGTGTATCACAGAAGCCTATGAAAGGTGCAATTGCTTTTGAAGCACCGGAAAGTATGGAAGTAGAGATGGAACTTCCACACCGGGGTAAAATAAAAGGAATGGGAATCCCGGAAGGAATTACTTTGATCGTGGGTGGAGGATATCATGGAAAATCAACACTTCTGAAGGCACTCGAACAGGGAATTTACAATCACGTCGCCGGAGATGGAAGAGAATACGTGATTACTTCGGATACTGCGATGAAGATCCGGGCCGAGGACGGAAGATGTGTATCCCATATCAATATTTCACCGTTTATCAATGATCTGCCGAATAAGAAAGATACAGTAAATTTTTCCACAGAGGATGCCAGTGGTTCGACTTCGCAGGCTGCAAATGTGGTAGAAGCGGTACAGTCAGGTGCAAAATGTCTTTTGATCGATGAAGACACCTGTGCGACGAACTTTATGGTCAGGGATGAGCTGATGCAGGCTGTCGTATCCGGTGAACAGGAACCAATTACACCATTTACTCTTCAGGCAGGTAACCTGTATCAAAAGCAGGGAATTTCTATTATTCTGGTGGCCGGAAGTTCTGGATCTTATTTTTACATTGCTGATCATGTGCTGCAGATGGATAATTACCGAACGTACGATATCACAGAAAAAGTGAAAACGGTGATTGGTGAAAAAAGTGAGACCGGAGAGAAAAAGGTTCCGGTTGATGTAGCTGTCTTATTTGATAAAGATCATCACAGAAGCTTAAAGGCCGGAAAAATGGAAAAGAAGAGAGACCAGGTGAAGATAAAACAGTTTGGTAAGGATTCATTTTCTATTGGAAGAGAAAATGTGGATCTGAAATATGTAGAACAAATCCTGGATGCAGAACAGACAACGGCATTAGCGTACTGCCTGAAGAATCTGCTGGAAGAAATGGAACGGAAGGAACAGGATGTTGATCTTTGCGTGGAAAAGCTCTGGAGTCAGATTAAGAAGCAGGGTCTGGCATCCCTTTGCAAAGGAAGTTATGTTTCTGTAGCGATGGCACAGATCCGTAAACAGGATATTTACGCATGCCTGAACAGATATCGGGGATTTATTGGATAAGATTAAAGAATTTGGAGGAGAAGATCCGTGAGGAGATGGAAGAAAATTTTAAGTGCATCGCTGGTGGCAGTGATGGTTGGAAGTCTTGGAATGACCGCATTTGCAGAAGATACGTCAGCAAATGAACCAATTGATACAACGGTCAGCAATTATAATCTGACAGAGGAAGAAACTTCCGGAAAAAATCAAGAAGAAATTAAAGCCCTGCAGCAGCAGAAAATCGATGAAGTAACACAGCAGGCATATGATATGAAGATTGCCAGCAATGAGCTGGAGAACTGGCCAGAAGGACCGGCTACTTACGGAGAGGCTGGAATTGTCATGGAGGCAAAAAGCGGTGCGATCCTTTATGCGAAAAATATTGACGGAAAGGCTTATCCTGCCAGCATTACAAAGATTTTAACGGCACTTGTAGCATTGGAAAACGGCAATCTTGATGACAAGATCACGATTACACAGAATAGTGTGGATTGTGTAGCAGAGGGGGATGCTTATATCGGAATGATCGCGGGGGAGGAAATTTCTTTAAATGATGCGCTTCACGCACTTCTGATGGCATCTGCAAATGAAGTTGCTTATGCAATTGCTGAAAATGTGGGTGGTTTAGGATATGATGGCTTTATTGCAAAGATGAATGAACGCGCAAAAGAGCTGGGAGCAGTAAATTCTGATTTTGAAAATCCGAATGGGCTGAATGCGCAGAACCATTATACGACGGCACGTGATATGGCACTTATTACACAGGAACTGCTTGAAAATCATGAAGAATTCAAGACGATTGCCCAGACACAGCAGTATACGATCGGTGCAACCAATCTGGTAAATCAGGCGAGAACCTTTCAGCAGAGTGATCTGATGTTTTACGAGGGAAACGATTATTATTATCCAAAGACAATAGCCGGAAAAACCGGTTATACAGATGAAGCACTCAACACGTTGGTATCCTGTGCAGCAGATGATAATCTGGAGCTGATCAGTGTTGTCTTGAAGACACATGGGAAAAATGTATACCCAGACTCCATCAATTTACTGGAGTATGGATTTAATAATTTCGCAAAATATACGATTGCGGATTATGAAGACTCCGCAGATTTTAAAGAAATTGATCCGAATGCATATGTTGTACTTCCGGAAAATGTAAATTTCCAAAGCCTGGATTACGAAATTACGCAGGATGACACGAACAGCAGTACCGGAACAGTAACTTATACTTATCAGGGCAACCCGGTCGGAAAAGCAGCTGTGACATTAAGTGATGAATATCTGCAGAAGGATAACACAGAAAATGAAGCACAGGTGTCCGGCAATAAGTCAGACAGTGAAACACAAAAGCAGGCTCAGAGTACAATACCACGAGAGGTAATCCTTGTAATTTGTGTGATTGCAGCAGTACTCCTTCTTATTATTGTATGGAGGGCTGTTCTGAAACACTTGAGAAAGAAGAAAGTGGAAACAAACAGAAAGCGCAGAAGAGAAGTTGACAAAGATTAACGTCTGGTCAGTCAAATATAAGGAAAGAATCACGAAATCCCGCAGAACCCCTTGACGAAGCAAGGGGTTCTTTATTATAATAACCTAGAAATGGTGAAAAAAGATCAAAAGACATTGACGAAGACAGTAAGGTTTATTTGAAAGGTAAAGCGAACCGGAGATGGTGGAAGACCGGTGCAAGTAGGGTAGATCTGAACATCACTTCCGAGTTGCAGTAACTGAAAGCAATCTGGCGAGTAAGTTCTGACGGTTATTTCCCCCGTTACAGGAAACTCATATGCTGGTATGCAGTAACAGGTGGTTAACGATGTACAGACTTTCGTCCTTTTACGGGTGAAAGTCTTTTTTAATTTTGCAGGAAATTCCAAAAACTTCCTGCAAAATTAAGGGCACTACGTGCCGGGGCACATTTTTCTATATACCAAAAAATGCATACAAAGTCATTGATTCAGAAAGGAGCTTATCATGGCTAAGTACAAAAAAGTGGATACAGACCTGAAGTTTGTAGACAGAGAAAAAGAAGTTGAAAAATTCTGGAATGAAGAAGATATTTTCAAGAAAAGTATGGAGAACCGTAAAGAAGGAGAAACTTATACTTTCTACGATGGACCTCCGACAGCAAATGGAAAACCGCATATCGGACACGTTCTTACCCGTGTAATCAAAGATATGATCCCGAGATACCGTACAATGAAGGGCTACATGGTTCCGCGTAAGGCAGGATGGGATACTCACGGACTGCCGGTAGAGCTGGAAGTAGAAAAGCTGCTCGGTCTTGACGGAAAAGATCAGATTGAAAAATATGGTGTAGAACCATTTATCAATAAATGTAAAGAAAGTGTCTGGAAATACAAAGGAATGTGGGAAGATTTCTCTTCTACAGTAGGTTTCTGGGCAGATATGGAAAATCCATATGTTACTTATGATAATAACTTTATCGAGTCTGAATGGTGGGCTCTGAAGAAAATCTGGGATAAGGGACTCCTTTACAAAGGATTTAAGATCGTTCCGTATTGTCCACGTTGTGGAACACCACTTTCAGCACAGGAAGTTGCACAGGGATATAAGGATGTCAAAGAACGTTCTGCTATCGTTCGTTTCAAAGTGAAAGACGAAGATGCATACATCCTTGCATGGACAACCACACCTTGGACTCTTCCGTCTAATATCGCACTCTGCGTAAACCCGGAAGAAGATTACGCAAAAGTAAAATGTGCAGACGGATATACTTATTATATGGCATGCGCTCTGCTTGACACCATACTTGGAAAATTTGCAGAAGAAGACAAACCGGCATACGAAGTTCTGGAAACTTACAAAGGAAAAGATCTGGAATACAAAGAATATGAACCGCTTTACCAGTGTGCATATGACTGCGCAGCAAAACAGAAAAAGAAAGCATTCTTTGTTACCTGTGATGATTATGTAACTCTGACAGATGGTACTGGTGTTGTTCATCTGGCACCAGCATTTGGTGAAGATGATGCGAAAGTAGGACGCAAATATGACCTTCCATTCGTGCAGCTTGTTGACGAAAAAGGTGATATGGGTGAGACAACTCCATTTGCAGGACTCTTTGTAAAGAAGGCTGATCCGGAAGTACTTAAAGATCTGGATGCTCGTGGACTTCTCTTCGATGCTCCGAAGTTTGAACACAGTTATCCGCATTGCTGGAGATGTGATACTCCACTGATCTACTATGCAAGAGAATCATGGTTCATCAAGATGACAGAAGTTAAAGATGACCTGATCGCAAATAACAATACTATCAACTGGATTCCGGAAAGCATTGGTAAAGGACGTTTTGGTGACTGGCTTGAAAATGTTCAGGACTGGGGTATCAGCCGTAACCGTTACTGGGGAACTCCACTGAATATCTGGGAATGCGAATGCGGATGCCAGCACTCGATCGGAAGCATTGAAGAACTAAAATCCATGTCAGACAACTGCCCGGATGATATCGAGCTTCACCGTCCATATATTGACGATGTAACAATCAAGTGTCCGAAGTGTGGAAAACAGATGCACCGTGTACCGGAAGTTATCGACTGCTGGTTCGACAGCGGATCCATGCCGTTTGCACAGCATCACTATCCATTTGAAAATAAAGAAGTATTTGAACAGCAGTTCCCGGCTCAGTTCATTTCTGAAGCCGTTGACCAGACAAGAGGATGGTTCTATTCTCTGCTGGCAATTTCAACTCTGATCTTCAACAAAGCACCATACCAGAACGTAATCGTTCTCGGACATGTACAGGATGAAAATGGTCAGAAGATGAGTAAATCCAAAGGAAATGCGGTTGATCCGTTTGATGCTCTGGAGACATACGGTGCAGATGCGATCCGCTGGTATTTCTATGTAAACAGTGCACCGTGGCTGCCGAACCGTTTCCATGGAAAAGCGGTTATGGAAGGACAGAGAAAGTTCATGGGAACACTCTGGAACACCTATGCATTCTTCGTATTGTATGCTAATATTGATGATTTTGATGCAACAAAATATGCACTTGAATATGACAAATTATCTGTAATGGATAAATGGCTCTTATCAAAACTGAATACACTGATCAAGACAGTAGATAATCATCTTGCAAATTACCAGATTCCGGAAGCTGCAAGAGCACTTCAGGACTTCGTAGATGATATGAGTAACTGGTATGTAAGACGAAGCCGCGAACGTTTTTGGGCAAAAGGAATGGAACAGGATAAGATCAATGCTTACATGACTCTTTATACAGCACTCGTTACGGTATCAAAGGTTGCAGCACCGATGATCCCGTTCATGACCGAAGAAATTTATCAGAACCTGGTAAGAAGCGTAGATGAAAGCGCTCCGGAAAGTATCCACCTTTGTGATTATCCGGTTGCAAATGAAGCTTATATCGATAAGACTCTGGAAGAGAACATGGATGAAGTTCTGAAGATCGTTGTAATGGGACGTGCATGCCGTAATACAGCCAATATCAAGAACCGTCAGCCAATCGGAAAGATGTTCGTAAAAGGTGCTTCCGATCTGCCGGAGTTCTATCAGGATATCGTGACAGATGAGCTGAATGTAAAAGAAATCGAACTTACAGATGATGTTCGTGCATTTACTTCTTATACATTTAAACCACAATTAAAGACAGTTGGACCAAAATATGGTAAACTGTTAGGTGGAATCAAAAATGAGCTCAGCAATCTGGACGGAAATGCTGCTATGGACGAACTGAATGCGACAGGTGTTCTGAAGCTTCAGGTAAATGGACAGGAAATTGAACTTACAAAAGAAGACCTTCTGATCGACATGGCACAGATGGAAGGATATGTATCTGAGAGTGACTATGGTATCACCGTTGTACTGGATACAAACCTGACAGAAGAACTTCTGACAGAAGGATTTGTACGTGAGATCATCAGTAAGATCCAGACTATGCGTAAGGAAGCCGGATTTGAAGTTATGGACAAGATCAAGGTAACTTACGACGGAAGCGAAAAAGCAGAAAAAGTATTTGCAGAGTATGCAGAGCAGATCGGACAGGAGACACTTGCGGTAGCAGTTGAAAAGGCTGAACCTGCAGGCTATGTGAAAGACTGGAAGATCAACGGTGAAGCTGTAAATATGGGTGTAGAAAAGCAGGGAGAATAATCCCTGCCGCTGCGCAAAATGAGAAGGGAATATAAGCATGTACAGTAAAAGATTTGAAAAAGAAACTTTTAAAAATGATGTGAAAGAAAATGTGCGGACACTGTATCGTAAAGAGATTGAAGAAGCAACTCCGCAGCAGATTTTCCAGGCAGTATCTTATGCAGTAAAAGAAGCAATCGTAGATGACTGGCTTGCGACACAGAAAACATACGAAAAAGAAGATCCAAAGACAGTATATTATATGTCAATGGAATTTCTTATGGGACGTGCACTTGGCAACAACCTGATCAACATGACTGCATATAAAGAAGTAAAAGAAGCCCTTGATGAGATGGGCATTGATCTGAATGTGGTAGAAGATCAGGAACCGGATGCAGCACTTGGTAATGGTGGTCTTGGACGTCTTGCAGCTTGCTTTTTGGATTCACTTGCATCCCTTGGATACGCAGCTTACGGCTGTGGAATCCGTTACCGCTACGGTATGTTCAAACAGAAGATCAAAGATGGCTATCAGGTAGAAGTACCGGATAACTGGCTCAAAGATGGCAATCCGTTTGAAATCCGTCGTGACGAGTATGCAAAGGAAGTCCGTTTTGGTGGTACCATTCGTGTACAGTATAATGAACAGACCAAGAAAGAAGATTTCATCCAGGAAAATTATGAATCCGTACTTGCTATTCCATATGATATGCCGATCGTAGGATATGGCAACCACGTAGTCAATACACTGCGTATCTGGGATGCACAGGCAATCACAGACTTTAAACTGGATGCATTTGACAGAGGAGAATACCATAAAGCGATCGAGCAGGAAAACCTTGCAAAAACGATCGTCGAGGTTCTTTATCCAAATGACAACCACTATGCAGGAAAAGAGCTTCGTCTGAAACAGCAGTATTTCTTTGTATCTGCCAGTCTTCAGGTTATGCTTGATAAATATAAAAAGAAACACAAAGATGTGCGCAAACTGTATGAAAAAGTTACGATCCAGATGAACGATACTCACCCGACTGTAGCAGTTGCAGAGTTGATGCGTCTGCTCATTGACCAGGAAGGTCTTGGATGGGATGAAGCATGGGAAGTAACAACAAAGACGGTTGCTTACACCAATCATACTATCATGTCAGAAGCACTTGAAAAATGGCCGATCGACCTGTTTTCAAGACTGCTTCCGCGTGTATACCAGATTGTACAGGAAATTGACCGCCGTTTTGTAGAACAGGTTCGCCGTATGTATCCGGGCAATGAAGATAAAGTCCGTAAGATGGCTATCCTGATGGACGGTCAGGTAAGAATGGCACATATGGCTATTATTGCAGGCTACTCCGTAAATGGTGTTGCAAGACTTCATACAGAGATTCTGAAACATCAGGAATTAAAAGATTTCTACGAAATGATGCCGGAGAAATTCAACAACAAGACCAATGGTATCACACAGAGAAGATTCCTTCTTCATGGAAACCCGCTGCTTGCAGACTGGGTAACAGACCACATCGGAGACGGCTGGATCACAGATCTGTCCCAGATGTCAAAATTAAAACCGCTTGCGGATGATCCGAAGGCAAGAGCAGAATTTATGGATATCAAATACAAGAACAAAGAACGTCTTGCAAAATATATTCTGGAACACAATGGAGTAGAGATCGATCCGAGATCTATTTATGATGTACAGGTTAAGCGTCTTCATGAATATAAGAGACAGCTTCTTAATATTCTGCATGTAATGTATCTGTACAACCAGATCAAAGAACATCCGGAGATGTCCTTCTATCCGAGAACATTTATCTTTGGTGCAAAAGCTTCCGCAGGATATGTCCGTGCAAAAGAGATCATCAAACTGATCAACTCTGTAGCAGATGTGGTAAATAATGACTTGAGCATCAATGGAAAGCTGAAAGTCGTATTTATCGAAGATTACCGCGTATCCAACGCCGAATGGATCTTTGCGGCAGCAGATGTCAGCGAACAGATTTCTACCGCTTCCAAAGAAGCTTCCGGAACAGGTAACATGAAGTTCATGCTGAACGGTGCACCGACACTTGGAACTATGGATGGAGCCAATGTAGAGATCGTAGAAGAAGTTGGAATTGAAAATGCATTTATTTTCGGCCTTAGTTCTGACGAAGTTATCAACTATGAGAATAATGGCGGATATAACCCGCAGGAGATCTACTTCAATGACTGGGATATTAAGAGAGTCGTTGACCAGTTGATGGATGGAACTTATTCACATGGTGACCATGAGATGTTCCGCGACCTGTATAATTCACTTCTGAATACACAGGGTGGAGACAGACCGGACAGATACTTTATCCTGAAAGACTTCCGCTCTTATGCAGAAGCACAGAAGAAAGTGGAAGAAGCTTACAAAGATCCGGATCGTTGGGCTAAGATGGCACTTCTGAATACAGCAAGCTGTGGTAAATTTACTTCAGACAGAACCATTCAGGAATATGTTGATAATATCTGGAAACTGGATTATGTTACAGTTAAACCAGAAGCATAATCAGTCAAAACCTCTCATACAGTGGTATGGGAGGTTTTATTTATGCGAAAATACTTCAGACAGGCAGGCTATTTTGCTGCCATTCTTATATTACTTCCGTATGTGGTTACGATTCTGCTGAATGGCAGAAGCAGTTTGGCGCAGGACAATGGGACGAGCCCGTATGTGACCGTAAAAAGTGACGAAAAGAACAGAAAAATTTCGCTGGATGAATATGGGATCGGGATTCTGGCTAAAGAAATTGAGGGAGATGCAGAGGAGGAAGCGTTAAAGGCACAGGCAGTGTTGATCCGGACCAGCATTTACAAAAGCATCCAGGATGAGGGCACCAGCACTGTCCTGACGAAGGAATACTGGACCAGGCAGCAGATGGAGAGCAACTGGGGAGCAGATCATTATGGAGAATATTATGAGAAGATGAAAGCTGCGTGGGATGAGACAAGGGGGCAGGTTCTGATGTATGACGGAAGGCTGATTCTGACTCCGTATCACCGGTTAAGCAACGGAAAAACAAGGTCTGGAAATGAAGTGTTTGGTTCGGAAGAGTATCCGTATCTTCAGAGCAGGGAATGTCCCGAAGATGTGGAGGCAAAAGAGGAGATGACAGTGTCCATGATCCAGGGAAGCGACATGGAAGTGACAGGAACAGACAATGCCGGGTATGTGACAGAGGTCCGTTGTGGCAGTGAAACAGTAAATGGTGAAGAATTCCGGAGAACCTATCATCTTGCCTCGTCATGCTTTGCGCTTCAGGATTATGACGGGAAGACAAGGGTTACGGCAAAGGGAATCGGGCACGGTCTTGGGATGAGCCAGTACACGGCAAAGAAGATGGCAGAGGAAGGAAAATCCTGTGAAGAAATTCTGCAATATTTTTTCACTGATGTCAGTCTGGAAGAAGTCACGGATATTGTGATCGAAAAAAACGAAAAGGGAGAATAAGTTGGTCATTTTCTGGCAAAAATATTGTCAGAGGTGATAGAATATGAATAAAAAGCAGCAGTCCTCTAATAAGAGGAGAAAAAGAGCGTCGATCGGTCTTGCGGTCTGCTTTGCCGCTGCTATTGTGCTTACAGGAGCCTATACATGGAGAAATTACCGGGCAAATGTGAAGGATGAGCAGGCAAAGATCGAGGAAGAACAGCAGGCGAAAGAGGAAGAAATCAAAAGAAATACGGAAGAGACAAGCAGTATTGCAAAGAAAGCGCTGGAAGATGAAGAACCTGTGACAAAAGAGGACAGCCAGGCTGCAAATACGGCAGCAGATGGAAGTACAGAGAATCGGATGGATACATGGGAGACGGACAGCACGCAGACCGCAGGAACGGCAATGAACCTGAATTTCGGGGAGGACAGCCAGCTTCTGTGGCCGGTGGACGGCAATGTGCTGATGAGCTACAGTATGGATAAAACCGTATATTTTTCTACATTGGATCAGTACAGATATAATCCGGCGATGATCATATCCGGTGCGGTGAACGATAACGTGATCGCAGCAGCACCGGGTCTTGTAAAATCCATTGATAACTTTGCGCAGACGGGAATCACGGTGACACTGGATATGGGGAATGGTTACGAGTGCATGTATGGACAGCTCAAGGAAGTGCAGGTGAAAGTCGGTGATTATTTGGAAGCGGGAAATGTGATCGGATATTTGGAGATTCCGACCAAGTATTACAGTCTGGAAGGCTGCAATCTGTATTTTGAGATGTTAAAAGATGGTCAGCCGGTCAATCCGATGGACTATCTGGCTGAAGAATAAGAGCAGAAGAAAGGAAGAGGGGCTTTTTGGTCCCTCTTTGAAGCGATGAATTATACATATATTTTAAAATGCAAGGATGAAACATTATATACCGGGTGGACGAATGATATTGAGAAGCGTCTGGAAGCGCATAATGCCGGGAAAGGCGCAAAATACACCAGATCCAGGAGACCGGTGGAGCTGGTGTATCTGGAGCAGTTTGAGACAAAGGAAGAGGCGATGCGGCGGGAGTATGCGATCAAGCATATGACGCGGAGGGCGAAGCTTGGGCTAGTGATGAGCTATAAAGAGACGGGGCAGTAGGGCATGAAAGGGGCTGTGAAAAAAGAATAGTCCCGAAAAAAAAGAAAGACCAAGAGTTTATATTGA
>NZ_JAQCZB010000023.1:0-10693 GCF_027682785.1 Coprococcus sp. AF51-11b1
AAAGGGGCTGTCGGGAAATAGATAGTTCCAAAGCAGGGAGGGTATGACTCACAACGAGTCATACCCTCCCTGAATTTATCTGAAAAAAGAAAAAAAGATGGCTAACGACAACCATCTTTCTCTCCGTTACATGTTATAATGTAACTATGCTAACAACTAATTATTATAACGATTTTTTTGAGTTTGGGCAACAGAAAATTAACTTTAGTTTCTTCGAATTGAGTTTACCTGACGACGATCCAGTCTATACCCTGAAAAAAGTGATGGAGGAATTAGATTTTTCTGGCTTGTTAGCCAATTGTTCAGATAAGGGAAGAACCGGGTACAACCCAATTATGATGTATGCTGTAGTTACCTATGCAAATATGCGTGGAATACGTTCTGTTGACCGTATTGTTGATCTGTGTGAAAGAGACCTTGCTTTTATCTGGCTGACGCGCGGACAAAAACCGAAACGTGATGCTTTTTATGACTTTAAAAACAGGAAGCTGACATCTGATGTCCTGGATGATCTGAATTACCAGTTTATGCGGCGGCTGCAGAAAGAAGGGCTGGTCACATTAAAAGAACTTTTTATTGACGGTACAAAGATAGAGGCAAATGCGAACCGTTATACTTTTGTATGGCGCGGAAGCATCAATTACCATCTGGCAGGACTTCTGGACTCTATCGACCAGCTTTTTGAAAAATATAATTCTTTTTTGCAGGAGAATGATTATGGAACAAAGTACGAGCTGGGAAATGCACAGATGTTTGTGATCGAAGGGATGGATAAAGTCCGAGAAGTGATCGAAAAGAACAGAAAACGAAAGCTTGTAAAACATAAAAAGCTTTCAAATAACCGTATTATAGAGATCGATAACTGTTCACCGCTTGAAATACGGAAACTCCAGAACAATCTCACGATGATCGCAGACAACGAGGGAATCGAATTCGTTTACGGAAAAGGAAAAAGAAAACCTGCACTTCAACAGCTGCATGAGGAACTGGAACAATGCGGAAAACGACTGATGGAATATAAAGAATGCTTTGAGATCATGGGAAAAGACAGAAACAGTTATTCCAAAACAGATCTGGAAGCGACTTTTATGCGTATGAAAGAAGATCACATGCTGAACGGACAGTTAAAGCCAGCATATAATGTTCAGATCGCGGTAGAGAATTATTTTATCGTACATGGATATGTAAGCAGCGACCGCACCGATTATAATACCCTGATCCCGGTCCTTGAAAAACATAAGAATGCTTTCGGGAGTATTCTGGAAGAAGTAACTGCGGACAGCGGGTACTGTAGTGAAAAAAATCTGCTTTATTTAAAACGGAATGAAATATCCAGTTATATAAAACTGCAGGATCATGAAAAGCGAAAAACACACGCTTATTCAGAAGATATCAGTAAATATTACAACATGCGGACAGGGATCTTTGAAGATGAACAGTTCTATATCTGCCATGACGGACGTGAACTTCGGCATCTCAGGACAGAGAGCAAAGAGCAGGATGGATATACACAGACCTTTGAGGTATAAAAAACGGAATGAAATATCCAGTTATATAAAACTGCAGGATCATGAAAAGCGAAAAACACGCGCTTATTCAGAAGATATCAGTAAATATTACAACATGAGGACAGGGATCTTTGAAGATGAACAGTTCTATATCTGCCATGACGGACGTGAACTGCGGCATCTCAGGACAGAGAGCAAAGAGCAGGATGGATATACACAGACCTTTGAGGTATATGGTTGTGCAGACTGCAGCGGATGTGAACATAAAGCGCGCTGTCTGTATAAGTATGATGCGGAAAAAGATGCCGAAAAGAACAAAGTCATGAAGATCAATGAACAATGGGAGGAACTGAAAGAAAGATCGCATGCCAATATCCAGAGTGAACGCGGGATCCTGAAACGCCAGACACGTTCCATTCAGACGGAAGGACATTTTGGAGATATCAAGGAAAATGAGAACTTCCGGCGTTTTAATTACCGTTCGGCAGATAAGGTATATAAAGAATTCATGCTGTATGCTATTGGAAGAAATATAAATAAATATCATCGTTTTTTATCATAAAAACTTACTAAATTTCTGATTATCTTTTCATAAGTTGGTAAATGCCGATATATCCCGTATTTTAGGGCTTTATCGGTATTTTCTTTTTGGAAGATACCTTGCATAAGCTGGCATTTACCAGCATGAAAATGCAACCAAAAGTAGTAAATGAGTAGTAAATATAAGCTCCGATATTAACAAGCCAGTCTTTCCAGTTCTGCTTTTGCAGATTGAAATGTACCGTGTGCATAATAGCCAAGTGTCATGGTTATGTTAGCGTGTCCCATAAGATATTGCAGGGTGTTTGGGTTCATTCCTCTGTTTGCCATATTCGTACAGTAAGTATGTCGGAATGAATGTGGTGTGATGTTCGGTAACTTGTCCGTGTGATACTTGTTATACTTCTTAATTAGTCCTCGCACCATGCCCTCATAGTTTCCTGCAACTTTAGGTAAGCCCTCACGGTTCAAGAATAGGAAATTGCTATAACCACCTACAATCAACGGTTGTGCCTTTCCTCTGTTCTTTAGTATTCTTTGGATTGCTTGATAAGCCCGTTCTGTCAATGGAAGTTCTCGTTTTCCGTTTTTGGTCTTTGGCGTTTCAATATAGTAGCCGATTTCGCTGTCTTTCAATAACTGGTGGTCTATATTGAGTATTCTGTTCTGCATATCAATATGCGTCGTTAGTCCGCAAAATTCAGAAATACGAAGTCCCGTTTCCAGCAGAAGCACAACCTCATCATAATACTTGCTGTAAATCTTATCCTTTTCCATAAAGGCAAGCAGGCGTTCTTCCTGCTCTGGTGTAAGGATAACTTTCTGCTCCGTATCATCTTCCAGAACATCACTTAGCTTAAATTCAAACGGGTTCTTTCTGATACAGTCGTCTTGTATCGCCATGTAAAATGACGCTTTCAAGGAACGCTTGTAGTTATCAATCGTTTTATAGGCGTATCCTTTTTCGCTCATTCTGATAGCCCATTCTTTAGCGTCCGACTGCTTAACAGTATCAATCGCCCTCATACCCAATGGGTCATTTTTCAGAGCGTTCATAAGATACTGTCGTCCTTTTTCAGTAGCCCTCTTGATGTTCTTTCTTTGGCTGTTCTTCTTGTCGTAGAGCTGGCAGACTGTCATTTTACCGCCTGCTGTATCGATACCGTCGTTAAGGTCTTTTTTAATCTGTGTTTCTTTTTCCCTCAACGATATATCATCACGCTTTCCAGCAGGTGTCTTGTCTGTCGGTACAAGTTTCCAAGAATAGATAAATTGTGGCTTTCCGTATATATCGGTATATTTATAAACGTATCTTCCGTCTTTTCGCTGGCTCTCTCCATTACGCAAATTGCGATTTTTACTGTCTTTTCGTTTTACATTAGACATAGTGTAAAGCTCCTTTCCGTCATGGAACGAGCCGTGATACGCTATATTTATTATACCATATCTACGGCTCAATGACATTAGATTTCGTCCAATGTATCTATGATTTTTTCAAATTGTTTTCGCTTAATCTGAATACGGTTGCCGTTCACGATAACCCAGCCAGCGTCAAGATTTTCTTCGGCTAATTTACGCAATTTCTTTTCGCCAATGCGGAAGTATTTGGACGCTTCTTCAACCGTCAGCGTATATTTTTCCCAAATAGGCACATCAGTATTGTTCATAATCTATGCACCCCCCTTTACTGTGTGTCGTTTTTTACAAGCAGGCAGACGGCTTTGGAAAGCTCCATTAGTATCTCAACTATTCCCATTCTTGTGGGCAGAACCGCACCATGCGGACGTATCATTATTCTGTGAGGATAGGTCGTGGCAAAACAACTTTTCCAACAGTCGCTCTCGGATCACTGCGTGGGTCGCTCGCTTTCTTTTGAAAAGGTCGTGGCGTACAGTCCCCGTGGCTCGCCATCTCACAAACGTATCTGTCTGCTTTATTCAGTTGTCAAAGAGCTGTGGTGAAAGCGTGTTGCTTTCATATAAAAGCAGGTGGCAGAGCAGGAAAGAGGGGGATATTAAATCATGCTCCGCTAAAAACTGCTTATTCTTCTGGTTCTAAGTCCATATCTTCAATATCAAAACCTAAAATCATTTTGATAAGTGCTTCTCTGATACGTCCTTTTAATTCCATATCTACAACGATATAAACATTGCCGTATTCATCATAAAGTGAACGCAAACAGCACTTTGATATGTAAGGGTCATAAAATGCCAGTAATTTTTCAATCGCTTTTTCGTTTCCGTCCATAGCTGATGAAATCAAGTAATAAGACGGTTTCTTAAATAACTGTTTCATTTTCTAATGTTCCTCCTTGAGTATTTTTTTCATAGTTTCCAAAGCGTGATGTCGGTTTCTAAATACACCGCTTTGCGTGATTTTCTGCAAGTTGGCAATTTCACTTTCTGTCATTTCCAAGAAGTAATACATCAACAGAGTATTGCGTTTTCTTTCTGGAAGTTTCTTCAAGGCTTCTGCCAATTCATCATCAAGGACACGAATATCAATGCCACATACTGAAAAGATTGTATAATCTGTTTCGTAGTCGTCCCAAACAGCCATTTTATCAACAAGGACATCTGGCAATTCGCTGAAAGATATTTCTTTATTCTTACGACGGTTTAATTCCTTGTAATAATCTTTCACGACACTACGGACAACTTTCTTTAAACAACTTTCAAAACGACATTGAACTGTTTTCTGGAAGTCAGACGGTTTCATCAATCTCACCTCCTTTCCTTTATGATTTGAAAAGTGTTTATCCCTCTTTCCGCACCATATAAGGACAGCTAGGTGTGATTTAATGACCTCTTTTGAAAAATTTTTTAAATTTTTTCGGGTATGAAAAAAGCCCGCACAAAACATATAGTCTGTACGAGCCTTTAAAGCTAAAACATAGTAATATTGTATCATTAAGAATCACAGGTTTTATTTCAAGCCATGATATTTGAAACTGCTTTTCAAAATCTTGTGGTTTTAATATATGTAGTAAAAACAGACCTCTTCTGTTTCATGAGGTCTGCTTTTTTGCTTTATATTACTTTGATATCATGTCATAATTATTTAAATATATAGAAAGTAAAAAGGATGATACCCAACATCGCCAAACGTCACTTATCATCCTCTGTCAAAAGACATGATTATAATAACTGATTACTCTATAAAACTCAATACTTCCAAAGCTAAAAATGATTTTGATGCTCTTATAAAATTCAGAAAACTATATTCTGATCTCATTTCTTCATTTTCTTTATCTTCTATTGAATGCACCTGTGGCAGTCATAACTGGCATATGCATTCTTCCTATTCTCGCTTCTATGATTTTCTTGGAAGAAAAATCAAAGTTTCCATTCAGCGTATTATCTGTGCTTCATGCGGTAAAACTCATGCTCTGCTTATTGAAGATATGATTCCTTTTTCTACTTTTACATTCTCTCAAATCATCGACTGTCTTGATGATCCTGATTTCTCTGTGGATAACTTTCACAGATCTTTTCTGATCAACAAATATTATAACGTTGAACAAAATTACCGTTCATACTGTCAAATAAACCGAAGAAATCATATGCTTATTTTTCTTCCAACATAACTTTTATCTTTTTTTCTGTTCTTTTCATTATCATTTAAGTAAAGATAAACAGAAGGAGATGATTTTGAAATGAATTTGAACAAATTTTTATATAGCGCTGGTGATTTCTATGAAACCTGATACCAATACTATGTCCACTGATCACAACAGTGATGTATTAAAAATATTTGGTATTGATAGTAACATCATTGAACATTACGATATCTTCCATAGAAAAGATGGTGTCCATATTATCTTGAAACTTATAAACAGAGAACAGCGTTGCCCTGTTTGCCAGACCAGAACAACTAAAGTTGTCAATTACATAGATAAGAAAATAAAACATTCTGTTGTTTCCACTTCCTCTTGTTTCATTGATTATCATGCCCGACGTTACAGATGTCCTGCATGCAACAAGACTTTTTATGAATCCAATCCTTTTACTTTTGGAACGGAAAGGATCTCGTCAGCTACCGTTTATAGTGTTCTGCAGGATCTTAAAAAGCCATTTGAAACATTTAAAAGTGTTGGTGAAAGATATCATATATCCACCAATACAGTCATCAACATATTTGACAGATATATCAGTACACCAAGGCTTCCCATGCCATCTGTACTTTCAATAGATGAAGTATATGTTCCAACCGATGACAGAAACAAATATCTCTGCATACTTTTTGATTTTGAAACAAAGATGATCATCGATGTCCTGCCATCAAGACATAAAAATGTGTTATCGGCCTATTTTCATAGCGTTCCTCTTGATGAAAGAAAAAATGTTGAATATATGTCATCCGATATGTGGGTATCCTACCACGACATATCAAAAATATTCTTACCCGATACTATCAGGACAATTGACAGATTCCACCTCCTTATGGAGTTTTCAAAAAAATTTAATTCAATCAGATGTGAAACAATGAAAAAATATGCACTTACTAAAAATGCCTATCAGAAAGAAAAAACAAAAAGAAAACTGAAACCTGATGAAGAAGCAATCTATAGAGAAGCATGTATCAACTATTACGCCTTTAAAAAATTCAGCTGGCTTTTCTATAAAACTGATTCTGATATTTTAAATCCAAACAACGATAAGAAGTTCAACAGGGTATTCAACCGATATATGAATTTTTATGATATCCATGAACATATCTGTTCATGTGATAATGGTTTTGAAGAAATATGCAATCTAAAATATGATCTCGATATGTTCTTTAAAAACAGTACAGTCGAAACCGCAAAAGAGAACCTTGAAAATTTAATAAAGGATTTTAAAGAAAATGACCGTGATGAAATGAAGAACTTCGCAGGTACTCTTTCCCGTTGGAAAAATGAAATCATTTATTCTTTTACGATCATCGGTGAATCAACTATCAATAACGGGCGCATAGAAAATATAAACCGAACGATTAAGACCATCAAAAGAAATGCGAACGGATATAAAAACTTTGAGCGCTTAAGAAGACGCATAATGTGGTGTGTAAACAAGCAGGGAAATATAATACTCAGTCAAAGAAAGGAAAATGAATCATGAAAAAATATACAGTGATTGTAGATGAAGATTATCAGGCGTTTAATGAAAACTGCAATATAACGCTAGATGAAATTGATTTAAAAATACAGGCCCTAAACAAGGAGTTGGAAGACATAAAGAATATAGCTTTGAAAAACTATGATATCCTAGATAAACTTTTCGAACTCAGACATGTAGATTTTTAGACAATATAAAACCATGAGGTGTCTCATTTGAGATTTGCCTCATGGTTTCTCATTAGCTCTATTTCAAAAATATCATGTTATTTCATAAAGCCAGGGCTTTTATGTTTATTTTGAAAAAGAGATAAAATCAATATATCCCTTTTCCCCAATTTTTACAACGGCATTGTAGGGCTTTTTCTCTTTGTTTTTGATTCCTTTTACCAGGGTTTCTTTTCCCTCCAGTAATTCTTTTACATTCGTTTTGGTTAGTTTTTTCTTTCTAAAATGTTCAGCTAAAGTAAACTTACATTCAGGATAATTTGAACAACCATAAAACGATTTTTTTAATACAATATTGTTGCCACACTTAGGACATTTTCCTACAAGGGGTCCCGAGCGCTTAGTGGGAATTTGTACCCCTTATCGATACAAATTCCCCGTAGGCGCTAGGGACCTCTTTAGCTTCTTGGAAGCTGTCAGTAGTATATCTAATAATTTATCTCCATTCCCTTTAGTAACGTGTAACTTTCCAAATTTAAAAAAGCGACTCATAGAATTATTTCCTCCCGTTAAATAATAGATAACTATTAAAAATAGACAATACTTGCTCATAAGTAATGGTACTTAAATTGTTTACTTTGGCGTGTTTCATTGCTTGATGAAACTGATTTTTAGTAAACAGTTGACGATATTCTCGATTGACCCATTTTGAAACAAAGTACGTATATAGCTTCCAATATTTATCTGGAACATCTGTGGTATGGCGGGTAAGTTTTATTAAGACACTGTTTACTTTTGGTTTAGGATGAAAGCATTCCGCTGGCAGCTTAAGCAATTGCTGAATCGAGACTTGAGTGTGCAAGAGCAACCCTAGTGTTCGGTGAATATCCAAGGTACGCTTGTAGAATCCTTCTTCAACAATCAGATAGATGTCAGACGCACGGCTTTCAAAAACCACTTTTTTAATAATTTGTGTGCTTAAATGGTAAGGAATATTCCCAACAATTTTATACCTCTGTTTGTTAGGGAATTGAAACTGTAGAATATCTTGGTGAATTAAAGTGACACGAGTATTCAGTTTTAATTTTTCTGACGATAAGTTGAATAGATGACTGTCTAATTCAATAGACGTTACCTGTTTACTTATTTTAGCCAGTTTCGTCGTTAAATGCCCTTTACCTGTTCCAATTTCGTAAACGGTATCGGTTTCTTTTAAATTCAATTGTTTTATTATTTGGTTGAGTACTTTTTCACTCGTTAAAAAGTTTTGAGAATATTTTATATTTTTGTTCATGTAATCACTCCTGAAGTGATTACATCTGTAAATAAATACAGAAGTTAAACGATTTGTTTGTAATTTTAGTTATCTGTTTAAAAAGTCATAAGATTAGTCACTGGTAGGAATTAATCTAACGTATTTATTTATCTGCGTAATCACTGTTTTTAGTCTGTTTCAAAACAGTAGATGTTTTATCTACATTACGCATTTGGAATACCAACATGACGAATCCCTCCTTCTTAATTACAAATTTTTAGCATCTAATTTAACTTCAATTCCTATTATACAAAATTTTAAGATAACAGTCAAGAACATATCTGCACAAGTTGTAGATATACCATAAATGCTGATAATCAACATGATTACGCTTACCATCAAATAAGTAAGTGTTTCTTGCTTATTAAAATTATCCATAGTACAACGTGAATTCCAGAGAAAAAGAGAAATCGCACCAAGAATAATACTTAAAACAAAAATGACATTTCTTTTTTTACTGTCACGGAACATTTTCTTTTCATTTTGTTTGTCAAAATAAAGAAAATCACGTATCGTCATTTTACTTATTCTTCTTAATAGATTAAGCAAAACCAAAACATAAATAGTTAAAAAATAAATTATCAATAGTCCAATAGAAACGAAATTCAAAGAAATAAAGAGAGTTTTTGGAATACCCAGTAAGTTTACAATTACTAACGACACAAACTGGCTGAATAAAAAGCCAATAGGAATAGCTAATACAAATGCTAAAATTCCCAACAGTATATTTTCAATTACAACTAAGTGGGCAATTTCTTTTTTCTTAATGCCAAGAAGCATATATGTTCCTAATTCTTTACTTCTTTTTTCAAACATAAATTTCGTTGTATAGTTGATCAAAAAGCATATCACAAAAATAATAAGAATATTTACAGCGAACAATGAATTCTTAAATGCATCCATACTGGAACATAACTTTACAATTTCATCAGAATTTGCCACCAAATTAAAAGCAAATATAAGAGAAAAGGATGCAGTAACGGTTATCAGATAAATCAAATAATCTTTAATATTTCTTTTTGTATTTCTATACGCTAACTTACCTAACATTTCCCACTTCACCTCCGAGCAAGGTTAATATATCCAGTATTTCATTGAAGAAATCTTTTCTGCTTTTTTCCCCTCTGAAAATTTCATTGAATATTTTACCGTCTTTCAAGAACAAAATACGTTCACAGAAAGACGCACTAAACGGGTCATGTGTTACCATTAAAATAGTAGCCTGCATTTTCTTGTTGATTTCAGACATTGTTTCCAGTAATAATCTGGAAGCTTTTGAGTCCAAAGCTCCCGTCGGTTCATCAGCTAAAATCAGTTTCGGTTCATTGATTAAGGCTCTAGCACAAGCACAACGCTGTTTTTGTCCGCCAGAAACTTCATAAGGAAATTTCGATAAAATATCACGAATACCCAATTTATCGGCGATAGCATGAACTCTTTTCTCAATATCAGTAGGGTTCTGTTTGTTGATAACCAATGATAAAGAAATGTTTTCTCCAATCGTTAAAGTATCTAAAAGGTTGAAATCTTGAAAAATGAACCCTAAATTTTCACGTCTGAAATCAGCAAAATCTTTATCCTTGATTTTGGTAATATCTTGATTATTGACTGTAATGTGTCCGCTGGTTACAGTATCAATCGTAGAGATACAGTTTAATAGGGTAGTCTTTCCAGAACCACTAGCTCCCATGATTGCGACAAATTCGCCCTTATCTACATACATAGAAATACCGTCTACTGCCTTTGTGATATTTCCAGAGTTACCCCCGTAGTATTTTTTTACTTGCTCTAAATTTAAAATGTGTTCCATTAAAAATCGCTCCTTTCTTCCTGCCACATTTATTTGTTTTGGAATACAATTAAATTATAGCAAGGGCAGTATTCAATTACACTTACAGTTTTGAAAGTAAACAGAGAGTAAAAGAGCCGTGATAATGCAGATCACAATTTTGTGAAGCATTTCCACGACCCTTTTATTATAATTTTGCCTTTGTCTTTTTCGTAATGATATAAATATATTCTTCTGGTGTAGGGCGTTTATTCCCAAAATACTTTTTGAAATTTGCC
>NZ_JAQCZB010000024.1:0-9705 GCF_027682785.1 Coprococcus sp. AF51-11b1
AAACAGCCGTTTTCAAAATGGTGATATAAACTTCGATAATCCAGATTAATTGTTCCACAAGTTGCTATAACCTGAGTTGGAAGTAACGGATAATTTCTCTCCGACCACTCGGTAGCTATATCCGGCAGAAGCATTGCAAGGTCATTAAATCCTGCCAACACTTTATTATGAGAGCAATACGGGCAACCCGTTTTATTTATTGTCCTGCTCTTAACAGCAGCTTCCCACTCGTGTCCTTTCTCACATCTCCAAATCACTTTCTTATGGGAACCAATAGAAACTTCTGTCGGTTTTATCTTATTCTTTTCCGACCACTGCTTTTCCAGTAGCGGCTCTAATGTTGCCAAATCGTTAATCCCTGCAATCACTCTCGCACCGGAACATATCGGGTATTTCTCTCCATTGGAACGAGCCTTAACGCTTGTCTTCCATTCGTGACCACAAGCACCTTTCCACCATACTTTTTTATTTGAACCGAAAGTAATGTCATCAGGTGTAAGCGGTAAGTTCTTCTCCGACCACTCCGAAACAAGCTCCGGGTGTACTTCTGCTAAACTGTTACTCATATCAAAACCTCCACTTCCTCTGTGATTAGAGTATATGAAGTTTTAGCTTTATCTTGTAGTTTGCGAATATCTGTATAAATAGAAAAAGCCCTTTGAGAAAAGGATTTCTCCTCTCTCAAAGGGCAAGTTGGCAAACTGGAATTTGGAACGTGCTTTATAAATTTTTTCCGATCCCCTCAAGTTCGTTCATGGAATCCTTGTTTTTTTCAAGTTCATCTCTGGCTGTTGCGTAATATGATTTTTTGAAAAGCATATCCCATGAAAGATATTTTGCCATACAGTCAAACTGCTTATCAATCAGCTCATACTGGATACTGTCTACGGGAGAACCGCCTACAACAATCGTGCCAACTTTTTTATTTTTTAACTGCAATCCACGGCAGTAGCACTTATCAATGATAAGTTTCAATTGTGCTGACATTCCCCACCAATAAACTGGTGTAGCAAAAAGAATCATATCTGCGGCAGCAATTTTATCAATTGTAGGATTTGTATCATCCTTATCGACGCATCCCTTAGAGCATTGACAGACACCACATCCCTTGCATGGTGCAATGTTGAGTTTGTCAGGTTCAATGATTTCAATTTCATTCTTTTCTGATGCTCCTTTTATAAATGCATTGATTGCTGTCAGCGTGTTTCCTTTTCTGGCACTTCCATTAATGATTACAATTTTCATGCTTGTATCCTCCAACTTCCGATTTTTATATTAAATCCATTTATCTGCTTATTTTTCTTCACATATTTTATCAATATCTCAAAAGCACTTAATAATAAATCCGCACCCGTTTCTTTCCCGTGATCAGTGTGTCCGTAACAACTGTACTGTGTGTTCTTCTTTTGCATTGACTGCCGACAGAATCCTGTCCCGGTACATGAGCCCTCTCTGGATACTGTAAAATCCAAATCTTCTGCGTATATCATCCACCGCTGAATCCATCTTCATCTGCTTTTCACGCTTCTCCACACTTGAGAACAACTATAATGATAGTTATGTAATAAAGAATAGTACGAGCATTTTTAATTTTATCAGCTATCATAATTCTGTATGCCTCCTTCTTCCATGAGATTACAGCAAACGTAGTAGTAATGTCTATCAAAAGGCTTTTACATATTAGATAAAAGCATGTAAAATTTCTTTTACATAGCTTAATTGCGGTCTATTTAGCTTGTTTCTTGACTACTCAGGAAAAATATTTCTACCCTCGCCCCACCTGTATTTTCAGAATTTGAAAGTTTAATACCTCCACCATATTTTTCAGCCACAGTTTTTGCAAAAAATAGTCCCATCCCATAATGGGCTTCGCCATTTCTACTTGTGTCATCCATAAAAAACTGCTCTGTGCCATGCAATAATGCTTCTTTTGTAAATCCTGATCCGCTATCCTCCACAATGAATGTCAGCCGGCCATCCTGCTCCTTTGCGTCAATATAAATGATTCCATTTTCTTTTGTATGCTCCACTGCATTCTGAATCATATTCATTACGGCCCGGAACATTGGATCATAAGCAATCGTTACCTTTTTATCACTTTGTCCCGCCTTCCAATCTATTTTCTGGTGATAGATTTCTACCAGTCCGAGTGCCTGTTCCTTTATATCTGCGAAAAAATCTTCTAACCTCACCGTTGTATAGGTAACATCACTGCAATTCCATGATTTTGTGACATCTATCAACTGTTTTACATAACTTTGTATCTGTGTTGTGCCGTTCAAAACATAAGTGATATTATTCTTCTGTTCTGTGGTCAGTTCAGTCTCTGAAAGTAGTTCTGCATTTCCCCGTACAATCGTAAGAGGTGTTTTAATATCATGCGCCAAAGCAGACATCTGTTGTTTCTTTTCCTGCTCTGTTTTCCACTGCTTTTCTAAAGATTCTCGCAATGCATCTCGCATATCATCGATTGCCGATAAACAGTCATCAAACTCTTTGATACCGGAACAGGATGTCTCATATTCCAGATTTTGATCCTTTATTTGTCTGATTGCGTCTAATACAGGCTGCATCTGCTTTTTGATTCTTTTTCCAAAACGTATGGACGGAATGATGATAATCGCTACCGCTCCAATCACTGACATAATACTCATCACATTCTGTGGTCCTATAAAATGCTCCCTCAAAAAAGCTGAATGATATTGAGGTGTCAGGCGATATTGCAATACAACATATTCATTTTCCCTTACAATTACTTTATAAAAATATTTCCCGGATGCGTTTCCGTACTTTGCAACATTCCATGCTATCTGTTCGTATTGTTCTGACAGATCTCCACCTATTTTCTCTCCATTCTCTGAAAAGATTACATAATCACAAAGTGCAGGAATCATCTCAGCAGTTACTTTATCCGCATGCAAAATCGTATCATATGCTTCATTAATCTTTTGCTCTGCATAATTCGCCGGATAGATACAGCCCACACTAATCAAAAGGTACAGCAGCAGCCAAGCAACAATCACCAAACCTACTAATGATCCAAGCATGACCAGTACATATCTCATAAAAATCCAGCTGAGTGCATTGCTTCTCTTTACTCTTCCCATTTATACCCAATCCCCCAGACTGTTTTTATCGGTGTATAATCATAATCCGCAAATTTTGCTCTTATATTTTTGATATGCGTGATAATGGTACTGTCATTACTCTCACTGTCAAAACCAAAGACCTCTTCTAAAATCTGTTCTTTCGAGAAAACCTGTCCCCTGTTTTTAGCCAGGAATTCACAAATTTCGTACTCCGCTTTCGTAAGAGGAAGTTCCTTATCATCAACCAATAGTTTCTTTTGAGATATTTGAATACAGACCCTCCCCAAAACCATTCGGACAGAATGTTCCCTGTGCTCTCTTCTAAGATGTGCATTGATCCTTGCTCGAAGTTCCATCACTCCAAATGGCTTTGAAATATAATCATCTGCTCCTAAAGAAAGTCCGTTTACCAGACTGTTTTCCTCCGTTTTTGCCGTAAGAAACAAAATCGGACAATCCACAAGTGCCCTGATTCTTTTGCATAATTCGAAGCCGTCAATTCCAGGCATCATAATGTCCAGTAAAATCAGGTCATAACGATGTAATTCTTCCATATTAATTTTTAGTGGATTACTTACTTTGGTAACCAGATGTCCATCCTTATTCAAAATGCTTTCTATCATTTCCAAAATTGCCGGTTCATCATCAACTGCCAGTATTTTTGCCATAGTTTCCCTCGATTCTATTCCGATATTCTGTTTCCTTCCCAGTGGTTTACCCACCAAAAATAGTATACCATACTAATCCCTGTAAATATTAAGCAACCTGGTATGAATGACAACCATTCACCTACACTAGTTTCTCCCAATACAGATTGCAGATAAGTATATGGTACTCTACCCGTCCAGCAGACAAATACATATTTCCACACATAATCTCCAAGTCCGGTAAGCATCAATGCACTAATTAGTCCTGATATAATCCCTGCTCCAATGGATACCCCTTTTCCAAACTGAAAAGCCAGAATCAGCTGCCACAGATAAAGTGGAACACTGCTTCCCCACAGCAGCAATGCTGCAAATATACATCCTTTCATGATTTCGATATCGCTTGATGCGATTCTTCCAAATCCAATTCCGAATATGATTGCTGTCAATAGGATAGAGCACAGACACAAAACCAGTAGCATCAACAGTTTCGATAAAAATGCTGTAAGTTTATCTGGTAAAGACAACAGGTTTTGAAAATTACCTGCATTTTGTTCTTGTTCCATCACACTTGCTGTAAAAATTCCAATAAGTACCGGAAGTCCTGCTCCTATTGCCTGATAAAATGCAATCACTTTCATATTTTCATTCCATGGTGAAAAAAAGTAATATATTAAAAATATAACGCTGGTTATAATCGGAATCAGTAAGTGTGCCAGAATCACAGATGTTCCTTTCATCTTTCGCAAGTCTGCATTAAGAGATCTTCCAATCATCTTATTTCACCTCTCTTCTCTCAAACCATTTCAAAAACAGAACCGTTACAAAAACAAACCAGATGATTGAGAGACACATTCCCGGAACAATGACTCCCGTATCCAAAAGAGGGTTCCCTGCTTCTGCGGCAAGTCCATTTGGTAAAACATGAAGCAACGGGCACATCATTCGCATAGGGATTGCAGAAACAAGTACATACCAGATTCTGGTTTGTGATATTACCACACCGCTGACGGTAATAAATAGGCAGACGAACAGGTTTACAATCATTCCAAATCGTTCACTTAAAAATAAAGCTACCGGAATCTCCCATAACTCAGAAACCGTCAGAAACAATACTGCAATCAACGCTCCTCCAACTGGAACATGTGTCGTTAGAAGAAAGCCTCCAAGCGTTGCTCCTGCAAACACAATCACATTAGAAAACAAAATCATGCACCCAATATAAATAATTTTCCCCAGTAACAATTTTCTTCTGTCTGTGGGAATAGTCATTAAATGATAGTATTTTATCTTTTTCTCCTGCGCCACAGAAAGATAACAAAATAGAGCAATCATCCCCGGCAGCAAAAGTGTATACCACCAGTTCCAAACACTTTCTGCATAAGCATTTGTCATCCCAAGAGTAAATATAAATGCCATGACAAATGTAAGAAGAGGAAATCCCCAGATAAACTTTTTTCGCATGGTTCTTTTGGCTTTTTGATGTTCTGCTTTTATAATATTAACCATGGATTTCACCTGCTTTCTGGTTTTTTCTTACCACATTCATAAACAAATCTTCAAGATTATCTCCCTGCTTTAATGCTCCTTCGTATCCTAAGATTCCACCTGAAATAATCCCGACTTTATCTGCAAGTAACTGTACCTCTGAGAGAATATGACTGGAGAGAATTACAGTGATTCCCTGTTCCGGAAAAGACCGGATCAGCTCTCGTAATTCCTCGATGCCTATTGGATCTAATCCATTCGTAGGTTCATCCAATATCAAAAGTTCCGGTTCTCCAAGCAATGCCATTGCAATGCCTAGTCTTTGCTTCATCCCCAAAGAAAACTGTCCTGCTTTCTTCTTTCCGGTGTTTGTAAGTGATACAATCTGCAAGATCTCATCAATTCTGTTTTCATCTGTACCAAGCAATAATTGTCTTACCTTCAAATTCTCTCTGGCGGAAAGATTTTCATAAATAGGCGGATTTTCAATTAACGCTCCTATTTTTGATAAATCTTTCCTATCCAAAAGTTTTCCATCAAAGTAAATCTTTCCTGCAGTTGGTTTCATCATACCGGTCAGCATTTTCAATGTGGTAGATTTACCAGCGCCATTCGGTCCAAGCAGTCCATAAATCTGTCCCTTTTCGATATTAAGTGAAACATTATTTACCGCTTTCTGTTTTCTAAAATATTTACATAGATTTTGTGTCTGTAACATCATTTCCATCTTTACTATCCTTCCTTCTATATTTCATTTCTTACTGAAATATAACCTAACAGAAAAAAATAAAGATTTGATGAAGATTTATTCCCGTATGGAATAAACCATCAATTGAATATCATTATCAGAACTCGGCTTTCCACTGAAATCAGCAAAGCTGTTACAAATACGAAGTCCTAATTTACAGAATATCTCCGTGATTTCATCCAAACTATATAACCTTATAGGATTTCCTTCTTTCATTTCAGGCTTATAAAGTGCTTCTCCATACATATAGTCTATCTGCCCATATATCAGCGTTTTTCTATCCTTCTCCCATTCAAAAGCAGATAATGTAAGTCCCTTTTCTCCTGCATCCCATAACTTGCAAGGGAAATGTGTTTGGGCATAGCTTCCATTCATGATATCCATGAGATAGTTATAAATATGGAGATAGAATATATATTTTCAGCAGGTAAACGGTAGGTTATAGGGGTAGAGTGTGAGGAGTGGGAACAAGAAAAGCGTTATCTGCTGTCACGGTCTGCCCTCTGCCTGAGATACTTGTTATAATGCTCCAATGCCTTACAGATAAAGTCCTCCCTCTGGCTAATCTTGATATTTTTCGGAATAAACTTCTCTACCCTGTCCATGCTGAGCGTAATCTTTTCTTTTTGGTTCGGCTTCTCCTCCGACATGATTACCTGAATAACTTCGGTCGTGAGTTTCCCTTCCTCAAAAAACTTCCGCATACGGATGGTCTGATCGTGTGACGGTGTAGCGTCATTCATGTCGATTTCATCCACGATGTCCCTCTGACAATCCTCATCAAGATAAGACAGTTCCACTGCCGGACACATTTTAATTCGATCCTGATCGACAAACTCAAGCAGTTCAGGAACAAGATAGGTAAGACGGATAAACCTCTTAATCTGCGACGTGCTTTCTCCTGTTTCCTCCGCCAAAAGACTGTTAGAACGAGTTCCAATTAAATTCGGTCCCACTGGGTCCGAATTTTCTTTTCTCGGTCTGCCCGCCTGCCTTTTCATGGCATCCAAACGCATCTTATAAGCAAAGGCTTTTTCTGATGGAAGTATCTTTGAGCGTTGGAAATTACTTTCTACCATCAAAATCGTGGCTTCATCTCTGCTCATAGCCACAACTTCACAACGAAGTGTTTGAAAACCTGCCAGTTCACAGGCTCGTTTTCTTCTATGACCAGATATGAGTTCGTATCTCCCATCTTCCTTCTGTCTGACTGTTGCCGGAGTAATAACCCCTCTGTCCCTGATACTCTCTATAAGCTGTAACATATCTTCATCATCCCTGACTTTAAAAGGATGATCTGGGAAATCGTCAATCAGCCCCAATGGAATATCCCGGATTTTGGAAAGCTTTTCTTCTTCTCTCTGAGCCTGCGTGGTAAACAGGTCATCGAGCTTCGTGAGCGTGAAGTCGCTCTTTCTTCCTGCCATCTGCTAACACCTCCTTCGTGAATGCGGTGTAAGCCTTTGACACCGTACTGCGTGGCTCATAACCATAAATGCTCTTGCCTTTTGAAGAAGCTTCTGCGGCTTTTACTTCGATTGGGATAGATGTCCGGTACATCTTAATATGATTCCCGAAGTTTTCCCTCAGAGCTTCCACCGTACTTTTAGCAAGATTAGTCCGACTGTCTACGAGAGTCAGAAGTATTCCATCAATCTTAATATCCGGATTGATATACTTCTTTACCCTTGAAATCGTCTGCACGAGCTGCGTCATTCCTTTTGCTGGCAGATATTGAGCCTGAACCGGAATAATCACACTGTCTGCCGCCGAAAGAGCATTGAGTGTTACCATACTAAGCGATGGCATACAGTCGATCACGACAAAATCATATCTGTCTTTAATCTGATTCAAGTAATTTTTCATCGTGGTTTCTCTGCTCATGGCATTCATCAGGTTATACTCCATTGCTGAAAGCTCAAGGTTTGCTGGAATAAGATCAACTCCTTCATCATGGTGCAGGATTCCAACCATCGGGTCATTCATCGTTTCATTCATCACATCTGTTAATTTCGTTGCAAGCGTGATACCCAGACTGTCCGTATCCTGCCACCCCAGACAAGTGGTTAAATCTCCCTGTGGATCTGCATCAACAAGTAATACTTTCTTTCTCTGCATTGCAAGACCGATTCCGAGATTGACCGAAGTGGTGGTCTTTCCTACTCCGCCTTTCTGATTGCAGATAGCAATCGTTTTGCAGTTTGACACTTCTTGCGTCCTCCTTTCCTGAATATTCATAGCCATTGTAGAATGACTATGTACCTGACCGTTTCATTTTCTAAACGGTCGTGGCAACATTTGTTCTCAACACCCCTTGCCGAGCGTATCGCTCATGGGAAGCCACTAAGGAACAGACCGCTGATCTGTATCATAGGATTCTAACCTCTGCCGGGTACTCCGCCAGCTCCTTAGAGAAGTATCATTATCTTTCTGACTGTCATCGCCATGTCAGGAGCAACCTGACACTCATACCGGGAGTTCTCGCTGTTCTGCATCCACAAAAGTTATGGCGTACCCGATAAGGTGGCTATCATCAGAATTAACGTCTTAGTGACCTGTATATTCAGTTTTAAATTTCAAAGGAAGGCGTTCCATTTTTGTTGATTGGAATTACTCCCTTCACTTATTTGGAATTGCTCAGACTTTTGACACCCTATTTTTTATAAATTTTTTTTATTATTTTTTTGAGAGAGATTTTAGAACAATAGATAAGTAGAAAAAGCTTCAAATCCCGTGTATAATTAAGAAATAAAGATAGAAACAAATTAGAATTTAAAGAGGAGGAATAATGCAATGAACTTCTTTGAAAATACTCGTAAGCCACAAGGCTTCGGCGGAAAATTGATGACGAAGATGATGAACATCGGTCACGCCAAGTTATCACAATGGGGATTCTCAAATATCTCAGTGAATTCGGACGCTGCGGTACTGGATGTTGGTTGCGGAGGCGGTGCAAATATTGTAGCCTGGTTGGGCAAATGCGGAAATGGACATGTGACAGGAATGGATTATTCGAAGGTCAGTGTGGCAGAATCTCAAAAACTGAACGCCGCCGCCATTAAACAAGGGAAATGTTGCGTGGTTCAAGGTGATGTCTCTGCTATCCCTTTTCCTGATGCGGTTTTTGATTATGTTTCTGCTTTTGAGACAGTTTACTTCTGGCCGGGATTGGAAAAATGTTTTTTTGAGGTAAATCGAGTTCTGAAAAACGGAGGGACATTCCTGATTTGTAACGAATCTGACGGAACGAATGACGCAGATGAAAAATGGACAAAGTTGATTGATGGTATGAAGATTTACACCTCTGATCAACTCATTGCTGCTTTGAAAGAAGCAGGTTTTACAGAGATAAAAACGTATTCAAATACAAAAAATCATTGGATAAGTATTGTTGCAACGAAATAGCCAATTTCTAGTTTGTATAACAGGAAAATTTAAATTTAACGCTTGAAAAAAGGAGAAATAAACATGGCAAAGAAAGAAGAAAGATTTGAAGTTACATTTAGAGACGGAAGTCAGCTTAAGGATGAAGGAGTTCGCCAAATCCTTGTAGATAAGGAGACTGGGGTTAACTATCTTTGTTGGAAATCTGGATATGGAGCGGCTATTACACCTCTTCTGGATTCAGAAGGAAAAGTCATAGTTACAAAGTAAAATCGGTAGTTATGGAGGTGAAAAATGTATTTCACAGACGAAAAAGACTATATTATGCGAATGATAAAAGAAATGGTAA
>NZ_JAQCZB010000025.1:0-7283 GCF_027682785.1 Coprococcus sp. AF51-11b1
TTGCAGAATGTCAATAGAAAATATCTGAATATCCGATAAAAAGATTGACAGAGAAAATTTGATGAAATATAATGTGCTTATAAAGGAGGTTCGCTATGAATAAAATAAAAGAATTGCGGAAAGAAAAGAATATAACCGTTGCGGAACTTGCAAAAGAATTAGGCATTTCACAAAGTATGCTTACGAACTATGAAAATGGAAACGGAACGCCGAGAGATGAATCTATATGGGAAAAATTATCACAGATATTCGGCGTGAGTAAAAGCCACGTTATGGGATTAACTACGGATATTGAAACAGCAAATAAGACAAAACAGTTGAAAGTGGTTGTGGATACATCTCAGCCGATCTCAATACAACCGAAGAATCAGACAGACCTTGATGTATTGATAAAACTGGATTTGATAGACAGTGAAGACATGGAAGAAGTGTCAGAATTTCTTGATAAACTGTTGGCACAGGAGAAATATGAGGGACGGAGAGAATCAAACGTTAAATATGTCGTTGAGTAGAAAATGCTTCTCAGCCGACCACTTGCCCAGTCGACCCGCCGCCCTGTTAGGAACCGTCGCACTGGGCATCCTTGCGGAACGTTAGTTTGCGAAAATACGAACAAAAGAATATAAGGAGAGGGAATAGCCGATACTACTTCAAAAGCAGTAATAGAGTGCTATTCTTTTTTATTATATTCAATGGTTGTAGTTCGGAATGGTTTGCTATTATTGTGCAAGTAATAAGTTGGATAATAGAGCTTGATTTCCAAGGTGGTAGGCGTACCATTGATTTTGTTATGTTCATTTTCAATGTCTTTGATTAATCCATCAATTTCCCAACATTTGTAAACAATTACAGTCAATTCAGTATCTCTGGTATCTGCACTGCTAAAGGATATGCTGTTAGTAATATGATAGTCCGGCAGTCTGAGATAATTATAGAGAACGGTCAGTAAACAGAGCATTGTGATTGTTGCTATGATTTTCTTTTTCATGTACATACCTCTTTTGTGTTATTAACAAGGGACTGACTATATAGTACCTCACTATATAGTGAATTACTACATAAAGATTTAATAAATATACTTTATGTAGAGGTGCGGAACATGAATTATGGACATTTAGAATTAAGAATAGAAGAACTGTTACAAGAAAAAGGTATCAGTAAGAATATGATTTGTAAGGAACTCGATATCCCAAGGTCAAATTTCAATAGATATTGCAGAAATGAATTTCAAAGACTGGATGCAAATTTAATCTGTAAACTATGCAACTATTTTGAATGTGAAATTGGTGAGTTAATTCGATATGTAAAAGAATAAAGTGATAAATGGGTATGCGGAAATAAAAAATATTCGCATACCTTTTTAATTGAATATTTTATAAAATGGAATTATACTGTGAATAACATGAAACAGACAAATCAAAGTTTGAAGCGGAGGTATGTATTATGAATATAGGATTTTGGTCGTGTATAATTTTGGTAATACCATTTCTGATTATAGGTGTTTTATTTGCGATTTTTAAGGCAAAAGCAGCAAAATTTGTTTCAGGATTTAATTCATTTTCTAAAGAAGAACAGGCATTGTATGATAAAGCTCATATCTCTCGTGATATAAGAAATCAGTGCTTTATGTGGGCTATTATAATGTTGGCAGGAGCATTATTATCCTGCTTTTTAACCCCATATATAGCTATACCAACCTATATTATTTGGTTAGTTCTGTTTTTTAGAGAAGTCCACTTTGATAATCATAAAGCGTTTGAAAAATATTTATTAAAGTAAATTCAAGTTTGGAGAATTGAGAAAATCGGAAGTTTACAGTGAGGTGAAAGAGGTTGAATTATGTAGAATATGGAAAAGAAAACAGCGATGTAATTATCCTCTTACACGGAGGCGGTTTATCATGGTGGAATTACAAAGAGGTTGCTGAAAGACTTCAAACAGATTATCATGTGGTTTTGCCTATATTAGATGGTCATGCAGGATGTGATAAGCAGTTTACAACGATAGAGAATAATGCTTTGGATATTATAGAATTTGTAAATAGCAAATTGGGCGGTTCTGTTTTAATGATGGGAGGACTATCGCTTGGAGGGCAGATTTTGCTTGAAATTTTATCTCAACGCAAAGATATATGTAAGTATGCAATAGTGGAAAGTGTACTTGTGATACCTTCAAAATTTACATATTCTATGATTAAACCGGCGTTTGGAAGTTGCTATGGCTTAATAAAGTATAAGTGGTTTTCAAAATTGCAATTCAAATCACTACGAATAAAGTCGAATTTGTTTGATGAATATTACAAAGATACTTGTGCTATTAGAAAGAGTGATATGATTGCCTTTTTACAGGAAAACTCAGTATATTCACTAAAAGATGGCATTGGAGAGTGTGAAGCAACCGTTCAAATTTATGTTGGAGAAAAAGAAAAGCAATCAATGAAAAAATCCGCTAAAATCATTCATGAAAAATTGCAGGATAGTTTTATACAAGTTCTTCCTAATATGTATCATGGAGAGTTTTCAATAAACCACGCAAATGATTATGTGAGAAAACTATTAGAAATAGTAAAGCGAAGGTAACTTTCAGTCTTCAGCAGAGACTGAAAGCAATAGAAGATTTGAATTGACCGAGCTCTTTGAGCGAGGGATACTTCTTGTCCGAAGGGAAAGAAGGTGGAACTGAGAAGAATTAAAACAATTTGAAGTTGTGAACTTAGAATTAGAGGTGTTGAAAATGAAAATAATAATTATATTTATTGATTTACTGATGGCAACTGTTCTCTTTTTTGTTGGAAGATTTTTTATCAAATCAAGGAATACAGAAAGAAGTGTGCTGTTTTTATCAGGAGATTATACTGGATTAAACACAGAGAAAATATGCAGAGTTACTGGAAAACGGATTAAGACATGGGCAATGCTCTTTTGTCTTGGCGGTATAATTGATTTTATCAAGCTGGGCGCAGGAATAATAATAGTTTCCGTTTTTTTTATTATCTTACTTGTATTTCATTTGGTTGATATGACTATAAATCGAGACAAGTACCGGGTATAAATTCAAGTTTATCGAATTAAGAAAAACGGAATTTAAGGAGGTGCTTATAAATGAAATTAGTAGATTTAGCAACAGGTTCTGATTGGATAGTGTGGATTGTCTTTGTGATATTTGCTGTATTTTCTATTATTTTACTTTCTGGACACGGGAGTTGGTTTATTTCCGGATATAATACGGCTTCAAAAGAAGAAAAGGAAAAATATGATGAAAAGAAGTTATGCAGAACAATGGGAATTGGAATGTCTATTATAGCAATTCTTGCATTGACAATGGGCTTGCTTGAAAATATTTTGCCTGCATTTTTTGTATATATTGCATTGGGGATTATTTTGGTTGATGTCGTAGTAATTATCATTTTAGAAAATACACTATGCAGAAAGTAACAACTTTTTAGTTTGTATGCGACAAACGTTTGAACACTTTTTGAACACCGCAACCGTGATGAAGTCTTCAAAGCCCCTTTCTATCAGTATTTGAGATTAAGAAAAACGGTTCGATTCCGGTCTGCGGCATTAATTAAAAATGGGAGAAACGTTGAATTTACAGCGTTTCTTTTTTTCGCAACAAAACGGGAGAGCAAAATCCCCATGCCTCCCATCTTTCAGCTCATCCATTCTTATTCTTCAACAGCCCATTTCTCAATCTGTTTCATAAATTTCTCATCTTCTGAAATAACTTTTACCGGCTTCTTATAATCAATTGCCATAAGTCCCAGTAGTCCAAATCGGGTTAATCTTTCTTTGTTTATTGCAAAATTCATAACTCTTCGTTGACACATGTAAGCGATTCGACTACCTGTGTATGCCGTAATCCAAGCTGTATCCTTATCAACTCCGAGTTTCATCAAATTCTTTATACAATTCTGTGGGGTTTTCCATTGCTTCCAGATACACATATGCAGCCTATAACAAATTCTTGCATCTAGTTCTTTACTACAGCTTCCTTCAGATTCCACCTCACAATGGACACCCCCTATATACTTCCTTGTTACCTAGGCGTATTCGGGACTTTCACCCGTTAGAGCGCGCCCATGGCGCGCAAACTACAAAAAGGATGTGCCTTGGCACATCCTTAGATAACTTATTCTATATTCTGCTTACAGAATCAGCTGTTCCAGCTCACTCTTTTCCTGAACTCCTAAAGTTCTCTCTGCGACCTTTCCATCTTTGAATACGAGAAATGTCGGAATTGACATTACCTTATATTCTCTGGCAAGCGCCATCTGCTCATCCACATTCACCTTACCTACCTTTACATCTGTAAGCTCCTGTGCGAGTTCATCAACAACCGGTCCCATTGTCTGGCATGGTCCACACCATGTTGCCCAGAAATCTACCAGTACTGGTTTTTTTGCATTTAATACTTCTTCTTCAAAATTCTCTGTTGTTAAATTGATTACTGACATGATAGACATCCTCCTGTTTCATTATCTTTTTCTTCTTTAAGGGCAGTAAGCCGTTCCTCTACTTTCTGGATCGTGATTCTTTCCAGATAATCATTACAGCTCCTGTTCATCCCTGTTACAAGTTCGTCCATAACTACAGACATCCCACTTGCAACCAAACACTTTTTATCCGGGTTTCCTGAACGCCAGGATGCTTTTACAAGCGTATTCTCCAGCGCATCACTGATCTGCCTCAGCGTAATATCCGAATTTGCTTTTGCGATCCGGTAACCGCCTCCCATGCCTTCTCTTGTCTCGATCAGACCGGCTTTTTTTAGTTTTCCCATCACTCTGCGTATGCATACAGGATTTGTACATACATTATCTGCGAGTTCTTCACTTGCGATAGTAGCATTGCTGCGATCCAGAAATACAAGTGCATGAACCGCTATTGCAAATTCACTTGTCACGCTTCTCCCCTCATTTCTTATATGTTGAACTGTAATTTTTTTAATTACAGTTTATACTGTAACAATATCACATACAGTTTGCCATGTCAACCTCTTTGTCTGGATTTTGTTATGATTTTTTATCTCTGTTGACATTTGCGAGGAAATATGATAGTTTTTTTGTGAAAATTTTATTTATGAGGATTATCTGCTATGAATAAATTATTACATAACAATACACTTTTTACACTCACACTACTTGGCATCGCGACCGCACTTGCCTTTCTTTTTTTCTCATTCGTTTCTGAAAATACTGCAAACATCGCATTACTTTATATTATTGCCCAAATCTTGATTGCACGATATACGAACGGATACCTGCACGGGCTCTTTTCTTCTGTTTTCTCCGTAATTTGTATCAATTTCTTCTTTACCTATCCGTTTTTCCGACTGAATTTCACATTGAGCGGCTATCCGGTCACATTTATCGGAATGTTGATCATTACATTGCTCACCACAGCAACCACTTCCTCTCTTCTGTCTGATGATTCCATCTTATCAGATGCAGAAAAAAGAGAACTTCTTGAAAATATTGAAAATGACTCCAGCTGGCTCCTCAATATGGTTGAAAATCTTCTCAGTGTAACAAGACTCCGGAGCTTACCGTCACTGATCATTCAGACCACGTAACCTTCTGTGTCAAAGATTTCGGACATGGTCTGAACCCGGACGTTATTCCGGATATTTTCAGTGGCATCTGCCACAATACTGGTTCCGTTGACTCCCACAAGGGTATGGGAATCGGCTTATCAATCTGCAAAACGATCATTGACGCACACAATGGTTATATCGAAGCCAAAAACCACACCAATGGTGCTTTATTTCTGTTTACATTACCAAAAGAAGAGGAGGAAAACATTCCATGCAGCCAAAAGTAAATATCCTTTTTATAGAAGACGAACAAAATATCCTTACTTTTGTTACAAAGCTGTTATATGGGCACAATTATAAAGTAACAACCGCCATAACCGGTACTGAAGGTCTTCAGCTGATAAATTCTATCTGTCCAGATCTCATTCTCCTTGATCTTGGGCTCCCGGATATGGATGGTCAGACAATCATCCGGCAGGTTCGTGAATGGTCCGACTGTCCAATCATCGTCATCTCTGCCCGTACAAATGAACATGAAAAGGTAAAAGCTCTCGATCTTGGCGCGGATGATTATATCACCAAGCCATTCGGTTCCGCCGAACTCCTTGCACGTATCCGCACCTCACTCAGACACAGTACCCGGATGAATACCTCTTCAGATCAACTCTTCCACCCTTACAAATGTGGTGAGCTAATACTCGATTTTGAAAAACGTACCCTGACTATCAGTGGAAATATCGTTCATTTGACTCCAATCTCTTTTCAAATTACATATTTTCTCATAAAATGACTTTATTAAAAGAAATACAAAGAACTGGAGTGAGAGAGGCATGAATATTGGAATGTTACTTTTGATTTTAATTGGAGGATTTGCAGGTCTTTTTTCTACACTTTATATTTGTATCAGTCTTCCATTCACCATTATATGGAAGATTTATCGCCGGGTTGCAAAAGACATCCCGATTATGAAATAGCTGTTTCGTTTAACATCCTAATTCCAAATAAGAATGCCGGAGTAATGCTCCGGCATTCGTCATCTTTATTTTATTATTTTTTGTCTTTATTTGTAAGATTACACATTACAATTGCTACCATCACAAGAATAATCCCGAATATTTCTCCTGCTGATAAGGTTTCTTTATATAGTATTACACCAATCAAGGCAGCTGCAACTGGCTCAACTGATGCAAAAATAGAAGCTTTTCCATTATCTAAATTTTTAAGACCGGCAGTATACAGGCAAAATGCAAGCACTGTACTTAAAAAACCAAATTTCAAACTTGCGAACAAAAATTCCCATGCTTCCCCAAAATATCCCTGCCAGAATTACCATTCCTGATGCAAGTTTTTCATTATCCTGCCTCCTTATATCCAAAAAGGATGATAACGCAACAAGCATTGTTACGCAATCACCCTTGAAATACTGTTTTTACGATAATACAAATATGCAGAGCTGTCCAGCCTAAATCAGACTGAATCTTTTATTATATTTAAATTTGACCGACTCCACCTATGGTGTCCGGATAAATATCATCGATACAGTTCCTTCGGAATTTCCTATGAAATGAAAAAAACTGTAAGCAATCGCTTACAGTTTTCAACTCCCCGAGTTGGGTTCGAACCAACGACCCTTCGGTTAACAGCCGAATGCTCTACCGCTGAGCTATCGAGGAATATTAAAGATACTTTCATGTACCTTCAAAACCACATACAAATTTAAATCTTTACTCCATCCATTCTTCCTTACC
>NZ_JAQCZB010000026.1:0-6860 GCF_027682785.1 Coprococcus sp. AF51-11b1
ATTGAGGAGGAAGACATCCCAAAGCTGATTGGTTTTCTGAAAAAGCAGGAAGCCAATGGGAAATTTTTCTCAAAGGCAATGCAGAAAGAAACAAATACCGATATGGAGGAAGTGTAATGGCGGAGGGGATGAGTTTTTCATTCCCTTCATTGCTTTTTCATGAAGGGCGCACTTATGGACAACCAGAGGTCGTCCCAATAAGTTTGCCACAAGTGGCAACCGGTCTGCGCTCACGCTTGCCGGGCTCGTTCCGTCGGCGGGGCTTTCAGCCAGACCTGCTCATGCCACAGGAGGCACTCTTCGCCAGAGAGGCGCATTCCATGCAGGCTGCTATGCGCAGGGCACTCTTACGCAGAGGGCGTTCTGGCAATGCTGCCTTTTCTAAAATCGAAAGCAATGTTGCCGGAAATCTATACCGGATGTGCAGAAAGGAGGAATCCAGATATGGCGATTTTTCATTACACAATCAAAATAGTCGGACGAAGTAAAGGGAAATCTGTTATCTCCGCTTCCGCATATCTCAATGGGGATGTGATGAAAAACGAGGAAACCGGGAGAATCAGTTATTACACTTCTAAAAAAGAAGTGGTCTACACCAGTTTGATGATGTGTGAAAACGCACCTCCTGAATGGCAGATAGTACCAGAAGAAAATATAAAACGCTTTCAAAAATCTGTCCGCTACAAAAGGTCAGAAGATAAAGAAGCTGCTTTAGAAAAATTCAAAATCACATTTCAGAAACAAAGATTATGGAATGAGGTATTGAAGATTGAAAAAAGTGCGGATGCCCAACTTGGCAGGTCATTTGAATTTGCCCTCCCAAAAGAATGGAGCAGACAGGAACAGATTCAATATACAGCCGACTATATCCAAAAAACATTTGTGGATAAGGGAATGTGTGCTGATTGGAGTATCCACGACAAAGGGGATGGCAACCCCCATGTCCACCTGCTTCTGACGATGCGACCTTTTAACCCGGATCATTCTTGGGGAAAGAAAGAAGTCAAGGATTGGGATTTTGTCAGAGATAAAAGCGGAAATATCGTGATTGACGAATCCCACCCGGACTGGTGGCAGGATAAGAAAAACCCTGACCGTCATGGAATCCGTATCCCTGTATTAGACGAAAACGGAATCCAGAAGATTGGTGCAAGAAACCGCCTGCAATGGAAACGGGTGCTGACCGATGCTACTGGATGGAACAATCCCAAAAATTGTGAGCTGTGGCGGAGTGAGTGGGCAAAGGTGTGTAATGAACATCTTCCTTTGCATAATCAGGTTGATCACCGTTCTTATGAAAAACAGGGAAAACTCCAGATTCCTACCATCCATGAAGGTGCTGACGCAAGAAAGATTGAACAAAAATTTCTTGCCGGGCAGGAAATAAAAGGTTCGTGGAAAGTAGCGGAAAATCAAATCATAAAACAGCAAAACACGTTATTGCAAAAGATACTGGACACCATTGGAAAAGTATCAGGTGCATTATCATTATGGAAGGAGCGATTAAATGACATTAGAAGAAAGCCGGGAAGTCATTCCCATGATGGAATCAATGATAAACCAGATCGAGGAACAGCAGAACCTTATGGCAGAGATGGTACAGGAATTACAGGAAAAAGACAGACAGCTTCTGTCCTTTCAGGAGCAGAACCAGAGTTTGCAGATATTAAACAGCGAGTTATCCGGACTGCTGAATCTTTTGCCAGATACAGAAGAACTGCTTTCCCAGATCGAACAGCAGAAAAACAGAATCGAACAGTTGGAAACCGAGAATCAGCAATGGCAGGAATTAACGCAGAAGCTGAACAACGAGAACAGCTTATTGCTGAAACAGAGCAGAGAATTACTGACCTTAAACAGCAGATAGAGAAAGTGAGGGATATAGATGCGAGAATGCGTAAACTTAGAGAACGTCGGTCAAGTGGAAGAACTTCTACAGATGACAGAACAGATGCAGGACGAACTGGATCAGAAAGACCAGATGATTATGGAACTGAACAGGCAGCTAAACAGATCGCTGACCTTGAACGAGAAATTGAACAGCGAAAACAGAGTCGAGAATATCGAAGCATTGCGGACAAGATTAAGGAAAATAGAAGAACAATTAGCCAACGAGACAGACAGCAGGAAAAGAGCCGACGCAGAAGTCGTGGCATGGAAATTTAGGTATGAAAAAGCGGAACAGGCAAAACGCTATGCACAGACACACCAAAAGACAACAGAGGTAGCTGTTGAGAAAAAAGTGCCCTATGAGAAATGCGATAACTGTGACCGCACTGCTTACCAAAAAGCAAAAGAAAAATGCGATAACCGTAAAATTCAGTTAGAGAAAAAATATAAAAATATGACGGCTGGTTATGAAAGTATCCTGTTTCTGCTGGCATGGTACAGTATAGCCATTACACTATTCACTGCTATCCTTTCTCCAGTTTTCTTTAGTGACTGTATTAGCTTTTTCAGTATGTTTGCTAAAGGAATCTTAAGCCTGTTTCAAAAATTTGTTGCAGGTGCAGATTCTTTCGGACAGTTAAGCAGTGGAATCTCAAATAGTATCATTTCAGGGATTGTGTACTGGCTGATTGTAAGTATTGTTATGGGAATTTTATTTATCATAACGGGATTGCTGATAATCGGGACTGGCTATCAGGTGGGGAAAATCTACCGGAAATATTGCTGGGATATTATCAGCATCATGGTGGTGATAATGAGTACAGCTATCATAATCTATTTCGGAAAATGGATAAAATCAATTATTCCGATAAACCTCATTATGTTGCTACTTCTGGTACATGCGGTTTATATCGGAATCCGATGTTATGTGAAAAACTGGCGAGAAAAACGAGGATATTTTTAAAGTAAAATGGGCAGGTAAAACTGCCTGTTTTTCACAAAACAAATATACTTATTTTTAGTTATCCAGATTTTTAGAGTCTGTGAAAACTGTTCTTTGATTTTTAACACTATTTTTTATAATCTTCCAAATGAATCTGTTTTGATTGATTGACAATTACCGAGCTATTCTAATATATTTAATCCATAAAGCAGATACAAAATCGCAGATGTGCAGGTGAACAGACATGAAAAATATCCATAGCATTGAATTTTATACTGGAAGCAAGGAAGAACTGCTTCCCGGTTTTGAAAAAGATTTTCCCTATATCGCTTCAAGGGCAGAACTTGACAAGTATATCGGACATTATGTACCGTGGCACTGGCACAAGACAGTGGAACTTTTTTATATGGAAAGTGGTAGCATTGAATATGATACGCCGGGAGGAAAACTGTTGTTTCCGGCTGGAAGCGGCGGCATAGTAAATTCCAATGTACTCCATATGACAAAAGCAATATCGCAGAAAGAAAAGAATATACAGCTACTTCATATTTTCGATGTTTCCCTACTTGCCGGGGAACAGGGAAGCAGGATTGAACAAAAATATATTGCGCCTATCATAACAGCCCCACAGATTGAGGTAATTCCGCTTTTTCCAGGCAATGCAGAAGAAGAAAGGATTTTGAAACTGCTTGCCGCTTCATTTCGTTTATCCAGTGATGAATTTGGATATGAAATAAAACTGCGGGAAACCCTAACAGAAATATGGCTCATGCTTTTTGAACTATCCCGTCCTATGCGTGAAAAAAAGGGGGAACATAATAAAAGCAACGATAAAATAAAGCTGATGATGATATATATTCACGAACATTACAGAGAGAAAATCTCTATCCCGGAACTTGCGGCAGCAGCATACCTAAGCGAAAGGGAGTGTTATAGAGTGTTCCATGACTGTCTGCACATGACACCCGTAGAGTATATAAAGGCTTACCGTCTGCAAGCTGCCTGTCAGATGCTAGCAAAGGGGCAGGAAGCAGTTACCGTTATCAGCCATGAGTGCGGTTTGGGGAGTAGCAGTTATTTTGGAAAGGTTTTTCGAGAATACACACATTGTTCACCCACAGAATATCGGAGAAAATGGCAGAATAGTGATAGATAAGGGCAGAAAAGAAATATTTTTTCTATTCCTTTTGCATTATAATGATACCTGTAAAGTAAATCCGTCATTTACAGGAGGTGAGTGCAAAGTAGTAAAACTGAACATTCTGAACATGAAAAATTTTTTAGATACGGTCAATAGCTGTTCCGGCAAAGTAAATATGCTCTGCCCGGATGGTAAAAAACAAAACATCAATGGGGAAGAAAAGATACAGGGCAGTTTGTGGCGGCAATACTCCCAAAACAAAAACTGTTTGCGGCTTGTTTTAGAAGTTCCGAATCCAACGGACTATATGAACATTGTTTCGTACTATGCCGGGGATTGCTGATTTATCTGTAAATATTTCATCATAAAGGGGCTGGACAGTTTATCTTCCAGCCCCGCCCTTTTGAAAGGAGTTAAAAATGGAGTTGAACATTCAGACCGCAGAACTGGCATTAAGGGAAGCGGCAGAATCCAATCCGGGAGCATGGGCAGAACATTCCCGGTATGTAGCCGAAGCCTGTAAAAACATTGCGTCACACTGTAAAGATTTATCTTCTGAACAGGCGTACATTTTCGGGCTGTTACACGATATTGGACGTTATGCCGGAGTGAGTTCGGAAAGGCATCTGATAGACGGCTATCGTTACTGTATGGAGCGTGGGTGGGGAAAAGCCGCACAAATATGTATATCCCACGCATTTATGATACAGGATATTGCCACATCTATCGGAGAGTTTGATGTCAGTGATGAGGATTACCTGTTTATGAAAGAATTTGTTGCAAATGCGGTATATGATGATTATGACCGTCTTGTACAGTTATGTGACGCATTGGCTATGCCTTCGGGGTTCTGTCTTTTGGAAAAGAGATTTGTAGACGTGACAATGCGATACGGCGTTCACCCAGCGACAATAGACAGATGGAAAAAGATTTTAGAGATTAAAGAACGGTTTGAGGATCAGATTGGCTGTTCTATCTATGCCCTGCTTCCGGGCGTTATGGAAAACAGTTTTCGTTAAGGGGGGGATATTGTGTATTACGAATCCAGTGATTTTTTGGAAACAGCGGACAGCGATACGTTAAAGCAGATTGCCCGCACAAGGGAATTAACACGGAAATATTATTTTTCTGATTATGGAGATACAGAAAAACGCACTTCCATTCTTCGGGAGCTGTTGGGCGGAATAGGGGAAAATGTGGCAATCGACACGCCTTTTCATTGCGACTATGGAAAAAATATTTTTTTGGGAAATGATGTGATCGTCAATATGAATTGTACCTTTGTGGATAACAAAACTATCCGAATTGGCGACAGGGTATTGATTGCGTCAAATGTGCAGATTTATACATCTTCACACCCTGTCTTACCACAAGAAAGGTTTGTGCCGGATTGGAGGGAACGTCAGACAACATTTTTTAGAACCTATGCACGTCCGATAGAAATAGAAAGTAATGTCTGGATTGGCGGCGGCTGTATTCTTCTGCCCGGAGTCACTATAGGAAAAAACAGCGTGATAGGGGCTGGAAGTGTAGTTACCCGCCCTATCCCGCCTAATTGTGTTGCAGTAGGAAATCCATGCAGGGTGATACGTTATTTTGATACAGACAGGGAAAGGTGGCAGCATGAAGTATAAGCATATCGTTTTTGACATTGACGGCACTCTGATTGATACGGAATATGCTATATTACATTCTTTACAGGAAACTATAAAGGGATTGTCCGGGAGAGAGATACCATGTTCTGAACTAAGATTTGCGTTAGGGATTACAGGAACAGACGCTTTGAAAAAACTTGCGATAAAAGACACTTCCTATGCGATAGAATTATGGGATAAAAATATGTGTAACTATACAAATAACATTAAAGTATTTGACGGAATCGTTGAATTATTGAAAAATCTTCTAAGTCTGGATTATGAAATGGGGATTGTCACATCAAAGACAAGGGAAGAATTTACACATGATTTTTGTCCGTTTGGTATCAGTCATTATTTCAAAACAATCATATGTGCAGACGATACACAGGAACATAAACCCAATGCCGCACCGATTTTGAAATATGTGGAATTATCAAAAACAGACCATAGGAAAGTACTTTATATCGGAGATAGCAAATATGACAGTAAATGTGCGGAAAATGCGGGAATTGATTTTGCTTTAGCAGTATGGGGCAGTCATAATAAGCACATAAAAGCAGATTATTTTTTAGAAAAACCTGCCAATCTGTTATCTGCTATCACTTCAGAGAAATTTTATTAGCGATGAAAGATCGAACGAAAATGACTCCGAGGTATATTAAAAAAACTTGCTTGATCAATTATGGTGATTTTGATTAAGTAGCCTGTATGTAAAATAAAGCATACAGGCTACTTGTGGTTTACAATTCCAAAGAATCTTCTGCATCTACCCACATTTGCATATTACCATCAAGATATAATCGTGCATATTCAAGTGGCTCATCAATAGCAAGTGTATTTAATGCGCAGTCTGATCCAGGAGTGGTTTTTAAGTTCTTCTCAGCTTCCCAACAGTCAATGCGGAGCATATAACCGGCATTGGTATAAACATCAATGCTGTTTCTGTGTGGATTGTATTCTGCAAATATTGTTCTCATCGTATCTTATCTCCATTTTTTTAATAATCAGTTATAGAGTTAAATATCGAAAACATTTCAATCAGTTCACCATGTTGTTATTGTTATATGTTATACTGTGTTATGAAATTTTCTTTCCCTTAATTTTTCCCATATTAAGGTTCATGAAAGCTAATGGGAGAATGTAACACAAGGGAAAGAGTAATGGAAAGTACACTTGCTACAAACTTAGTGTTTTGGTGTGCTACCCGTCAAGTAGACAAATTAAATAACGAAAATTTTTTCTTCCCCGG
>NZ_JAQCZB010000027.1:0-5062 GCF_027682785.1 Coprococcus sp. AF51-11b1
CTCTGCATGCCACTCCTTAGTCTCTGTCTCGACCAGCGAACGAATGTTATCTTACCACGGCTTTCCAGAATTGTCAATGTTGTTTTTATATTTTGCGCAATTCAGAATATTCTGACATCAATTTAACATGCTTTTGCGAATGGCACGGCTGAACATCCCCTTCCATTTGCCTTTCCATTTCCTTTTTCATTTCACATTTACAAAAAGCAGCCGTACCAAAACTCTGATACAACTGCTTGTATTTTAAAACATTGATTTCATTTTAATTATCAGATATATGGTTGCAAAAACTGCAAACAGATACACACACCCAATAATTACAGAACTCTTTTTCCCTCTTCCCCATTTTTCCGTTGCAAGATACATTGCATCCAACACATCAAACAGAAAGAAAAACTGGAATACCGTATGTACAACTGCTTCGGCAAACCCTATTTTCCCACTTTTATAGGTCATACGGATCACCTGGATCCCATAAAAGCTTCCCGGTAAAATAGCAAGCCATGTTGCACCAACCGAAAAAACGACTGCTACAATCAGCCACGGCAGCAATACCGGAGCAAAGATTATCGCGGCTCCCCGGCTTCCTACCAGCACTGCCATACTTATGAAAAAATAATAAATGAACAGAACCAGAAAATTCACACAGAAAAAAACAACCAGCCCATATTTATGGATCAGCATGCGGTTCACGCATTCAATCGGATTTCCCGTTTTGTATATCTTAAATGACTGTCCAATATTTATGATTCCCACAACTGCCACAAGTCCCCAATAAAAAAACAGTGGAAGAAACACAATCATCAACGTTAATCCGATATGCCCCTCCTGGATTTTATCCAGCAGTCCTGTAACAAGAATAAGATATACATATGCAAGTGGTACACATAAAGTTAATAGTATTACATAAAGAAATGTACTTTTCCGTGATTTTCTATTTTCCATATCCTGGCTCTCCATATTTCAGGAAAAGAGAACCGTAATTTTCTATACAGCTCCCCCTTTCCCTGTTTTCTATTTATCTGCGTCCCATAAATGCTTCAATCTCATCGATCTGTCTCGGAATTGCTCTTGACAGATTTTCACATCCGTCTTCTGTGATCAGGCAATTATCTTCCAGACGGAATCCAATGCCCCATTCTTCATGGTAAACACCGATATCTACACAGAATACAACACCCGGTACAGCAAGTCCGCTTCCTTCTACCACGTCATGTACATCAAATCCAACATGATGTGCTCCACCGTGCCACATGTAAGTCCCAATATCTTCAAAATTTTTGCATACTCCTGCTTCTTTTAACTGTTCAAATGTATATTTACGGATGATCTTATCCACATCCAGAAGCGGTACACCCGGTTTCAGTGTACTGAACATATATTCTGAAGTATTGTAAATGCACTCATAAAGCAATTTCTGACGGTCATTAAATCTTCCATTGCACGGAAATGCCCTGGATACATCGTTGATCTCATAATCCCATACAGCACCAACGTCATTCAGGATCATATCTCCATCCTGTGCCTGTCCGCGATAATCATAGTAATGAATTTTAAAGTTGTTCTTTCCTGATGAAATGATAGACGGAAATCCTGGTGAAAGCACTCCCCTCTGAGCCAGTGCATAATCAAATTCTGCTTTATACTGGTATTCGTACATTCCCGGTTTAGATGTTTTCATCATTGCTTCGATTCCGGCCTTTGTGATCGTTTCCGCTTTCTTCATTGCCTCAATCTCACATGGTTTCTTGATCAGGCGAAGCTGTTTCATGATCGGATGAAGGTTGCCAAGTCCAACAAACGGAGCATGTTCTTTCAGATACTTGCCAAGGCGGTATGCTTCTACTGCCGGCGTATTTTCATAAACCTTGTCAAAATCAAGATAAACTTTCTTAACATTGCCAGAAAATAATTGTCTGGAAAGATCATTCCGGAATGCTGCCACATATTTGTAATTCGTAATTCCGGAAAGTTCTTCTGCTTCCTCTTCTTTTATACGTCTTCCGGTCCAGCGTTCTGCAAATGCATCCGGTGGAAGAAGATACAGAGTTTCTTCAATTGTTCCCTCTCCGACATAAGTCATCAGTACAATATTTTCCTGCTCAATTCCTGTCAGATACAAAAAGTTACGATTTGTAAAAAACGGATAATTCTCATCATTGGTCTTGATCGGTGCATGTCCGCTGAATACAACCACCAGAGATCCCGCTTCAAGTTTCTGATACAGGCTCTTACGATTTCCTGCGTAAAATTCTTTATTCATTGGTCAATCCTCCTGCCCTCTGCGCTTAGTGTAAATATTTTTCTTTCAGATATTCAATATAATAACCGGTATTCAGCTCTTCTCCTGTTGCTTTTTTGAGCATCTCGCGCGCAGAATAGGTCTGTCCGTACTGGTGAATATGTTCTTTTAACCAGTTTCCAATTACAGATGAATCTCCTTTTCCCAGCTTTTCAAATGCATCCGGGCAATCAGCAAGAAGCTTATGAGCAAACTGTGCTGCGTAAGCATCTCCAAGTGCATATCCCTGAAAATATCCTACACATCCTGAAGCCCAGTGCACATCCTGCAGGATTCCTTCCTGATGATTCTTTGGAGTAAATCCCAGATATTCCTGATATTTTCTGTTCCATGCTTCTTCAATTGTATCCACTGTCAGTTTTCCATCGAAATATTCTTTTTCAATTTCGTAACGGATGATGATATGCAGGGTATTGGTAAGCTCATCCGCTTTCAGACGAATCAGTCCCGGTTTTACTTTATTGAGTGCCGCAAGGAATGTATCCAGAGAAATCTCTTTGTATTTTGGCACTTCCTTCTGCAGATATGGGTACAGGTTCTCCCAGAATTCTCTGGTTCTTCCCACATGATTCTCGTAGAATCTGGACTGGGATTCATGCATTGCACCTTCAATTCCGCCCCAGAGTCCGCTTTCTGCGACCTCATCGTTCGCATTATAATTATAGAGTCCGTGTCCGGTCTCATGAACCACTGCCAGAATCGCATGGATCAGCTCATCACAGTTTGTGGATGGTCTGGAATCACGAGGTCCGGTGCAGACACATACCGGATGATGGATCTCAAATAAAGTACTCTTATCTTTATCAAGTCCCAGAATCTCCTGCGCTTTCTTCACAATACGAAGTACTGTCTCATGATCTGCTTCACATTCCAGAATGGAATCATCAATCTTACTCTGTTCTTCTCTTACCGCATTTAAAATTTCGCAGACAGCATCTTTGATTTTTGCCAAAATTGCATCAATCTCTTCCAGACGATAATCCTTATCAAACCGGTTCACCAGAACCTGATATGGTTTTTCATCCGGATTGATCGCTGTTGCTATCTTCTCCTGTAAATCAAACTGTTTTTTCAGTACCGGCTTAAAGCTTTCAAAATCATCTGCCTCATAGCATTTTCCCCATGCCAGCTGTCCATCTGCATTTGCCTGATTCAATTCTCCCTGCAGGCTTGCCGGAATCTGTACTGCTTCTTTATACTTTCCGATCAGATAACGTACCATACCTTTGTCTGTATCTGAATCAAAAGCTGTCTCTCCTTCCAGTGACTCTACCAGTTCTTTTGTCTCTTTGCTTGTCAGTTTCTCATTAGAAAGCTCTGTCAGATATGCTCCGACTTTCCCTTCATAATCAAATCCGTCCTTCGGGCAGTTATTCCATCTGTCATAGTAAATGATATTATCCATACACTCCAGATAACGGAGTTTCACAACAATATCCTTCACCTTTTCCATCTGTTCTTTTATAGCCATTACCGTACCAACCTTTCTCCTTAGACTAATGTTCAAACTCTGGTCCGATTATACCATTTGTTTCCCCGTAGTGTCAATCTTTTGGCAAAAGCCGGTTCCTCTGTTATGCCTTTATTTCTTCACGGTAGATTCGTTCGATATGCATTGCCAGATACCCGATTTCCATCTCATCAAGTTCTTTTCCAATACTCTTTCCGAGCATATCGCAGACTTTTTTTGCAGTCATATACGCTTCCGGAAATTTGGATTCTATATATTCATTCATATTGATACGAAGATCCTCCCCCGTCATAGCACGTGCTACCATATATTTGATATGGTTCATCAGACGATTATAGGAAAGCGAGATCACATCGATCTTTTTTCCTGTTTCTTTTTCGATCATCTCAATACATTCTCTCACTGCACGGGCCGTCTGCATTGCCACAGACACTTTTTCATCCTCGATTGCTGAATGAATGTGAAGTGCCACGTATCCGATTTCATGCTCATCGATCGTGATCTGCATTCTCTTCTGCAAAATATCTCTGAGCACGGATGCTGCTTGAAATTCATTATGAAAAAGTACTCTGATATCATCTGTCAGTGGATTGCTGATCTGCTCCTGATTCCGGATTCGCGAAACAGCAAAGGAGATATGATCTGCCAGCGGGATCATGATCCGGCGGTCTACTTTCCCAAAAACTTTTTCTGCTTCCCGGATCACCTCATCTGCGATTTCCAGAAATTCCGGATCCATCTCCTGCACCAGAGATTTGGCAGATCCTCTGTCTGTCTGTTCGGTCAGGCGGTAAGTTGCTGTATCTTCTGTCACTTCAAAACGCTGACTGACCTTCTTTCCAAAGCCAATTCCTTTACCGAGAAGAACGTATTCCTGGTTATCCTCTGTATTGATTGCAATCACGCCATTATTATTCAAAATTTTGCTTACTCTGTACATATCTGATTCCCCCGAAGACGAGTTTTAAGTTCTGATTTTATCCTAGCAGAGAATGAGGGGAAAGTCAAAAAAAGGTTGAGAAAAAGGGAACGCAAATTTGGCTGTTTTCTGACGGGTGTGAAATAGCTTCCGCAAAAAACAAATAAAAGCAGAACGGGGCTGTTGCACGATGGATCGTGCTTAGCCCCGTAAGTTTGTTTGATGTTTTTGATGTGATTATCACAAAATCTGTGAATAGATTTTATTTGGTTTCCCGGATCTTCTTTCTGAGCGGAAGTACCATTGCAGGAGATACGGATAATTCGTCTAATCCCATGCTTAAGAATTCTTCGGTCAGTTCGAGGTCAGC
>NZ_JAQCZB010000028.1:0-3977 GCF_027682785.1 Coprococcus sp. AF51-11b1
AGACTGTATAAGCAATTTTATATTGCAATGACTAGAAAAATATTTAGGAGAAGATAGATTATTTGTATGAGAGGTCTAGAATATACAATATCAGGATTTGGAAAATTTCTTATTGTGATAGCAGTAAGTATTCTGGGAATTTCTTTATATAGAAAAATATAATAAAGGAAGTCAAAAAATAATGTTTTGGTGTACAGAACAGGATTTTTTGATTTTAGAAAGAAACACTTATCAAATTAGAATGCAGGCGTGTAAATGAGAAAATACATAACAAAAGCAAGTGAAAGAATAGGGGTAGAGAGTACATCTAGGGATGGAAAGAGGGCACAAGTTGTAAGTTATAGTACTTGTGAAAATTTTATAATCAGATTTTGTGATGGGAAAGAAATGAAGTTAAAAAATTGGAGATACTTTATTGAGGGAAACTTCAACTATGAAAAACATTTTAAAGCTCCAAGAAATAGAGAAGAGCGAATTGGCGAGAAGAAGATAATGAATAATGGATTGACTGCTGAGGTTATTGAATACAGGGGAAGTCATGATATGGATATTTTGTTTGAAGATGGAGAAAAAAGAACGGGAGTATCCTGGCGGGATTTTTGTATCGGTAATATTGCACATCCTACAATTCATGGAGGAAATGTATCGCAAAATGAATTGGTATTAAGATTTTATTTAGAGTCATTGGGGTTTGTTCGAATTCCACAACGTTCAAAGCGTTCTGACAGGGTTGGTTTAGAAGGGAAAGAGCTTGATTTATATAATGATAAGCTGAAAATAGCGATTGAGTATGATGGTGAATATTCTCATACTAAAAATAAAGATGATGAAGGAAAGAATAAAATAGTTGAAAAGTTGGGAATAAAACTTTATCGTTTTAGAGAACCGGGATGTTCTGGTGTTAGTGGAAGAAACTATATTTTAGAGGATAGTAGATTTATGTCAGCTTCATTGGAATGTTGCCTGAAAAGTTTTGTCAGAGATGTTCTCAAAAAGGATGATAAGTTTATAAACTTTGAGAAAGATAAACGTACAATAAAGGAATATGTATCAAATAATAAACGTGCAACGATTCATTTATATGAAAAGAAAAAAATGAATAATGGTATGGTTGCAGAAATCATTAAAATGTCTAGTTGTCGAAATATCACTGTACAGTTCGAGGATGGAGAAATTGTATATCATAAATGTTATCAGAGTTTTGTTAAAGGAAATATTTCACATCCCAAAGATACAAGTCTGGCAAAAAAGAATCAAAGATTAAATATACGAAAACAAATGAAGAACGGGATGATGGCAGAAGTGATTGAATATAATTTGAGTAATGATATCAAAGTGAAGTTTGATAATGGAGAAATAGTAAAAACAAGATGGGAAAGATTTAGTACAGGTAGTGTAGCAGTGCCTTCCTGTTATGCAAGAAATCATATAGGGGATAAAAAAATTCAAAACAGAGGTAATGAGGAGGCGGAGATTATTGAAGTAAAAGATGCAAATCATATCACCGTTAAATTTAAAGATGGCACTATTGTGAAAGATAGAAAATATGAGGATTTTATTCACGGAGCTATAGGTAAACCTGGGATTCCGCAACTGAGGCGTACTTTGAAAAATGAACGGTTATGGACAGAGAAGATAATGAGAAATGGAATGAAAGCTAAAATAGTTAGATATGGTTCTGCAAATGATATTGATATTAAGTTTTCAAATGGAACAATAGTTATGCATAAAACATATGCAAATTTCTGCTCTGGAAGTGTGGCATGTAAATAATGAGGAAAACAATTCGCAAATGTGCTCACTTGAGTCAGGAAGTGCTGATGAGAATATAGAAACAATGAAAGCGTATATGTGTAAGCAACGAGGAATGCACTTTGGTTCGAAGATTTCCAGAGAAGAAATTACAAAAAAAAGTAAATCAGAGCAAATATGAAAAATACTGCTATATAACCAATAGGCTCAGAAGGGAACAATTCCATCTGGGCCTTTTTAAATTCCTCGAAAATTGAGAATTACATATGTTCAATTCTTTGTATTAGGTATATATTTTGAAAAGTTATTCGGTTATACTGACAATATCAAAAGGGAGAACTGTTAGAATGAGGTGAGCAGATGGATACAGCACAGAGAATAAGGTTAATTCGGATGATTGAAAAAATAGAGAAGAACCCAGAATTCAGTAGTAAAATCGGTGTGAGAAATACATCTGAGTTTGTATCAAGTAAACAATCAAAAAAATGAATGATTCAAATCATAACAGGAGTCAGAAGGAGTAGAATATGTTATCGTTACTATTTGCTATATGCATGATCTGGTTTATTGGAAAATTTTTTATATTTGGTGTAAAAGCATCCTGGGGAATCTTAAAGCTGCTCTGTACAGTTGTGTTTTTTCCGGTGATTTTGATAGGAATGGTTGTTGGCGGACTGATTTATATTGCATTTCCATTGTTGATCATCGGCGGAATCATTGCACTTATATCATCTAACTCATAAAAATACGAGGAGGGAAGAAATTATGGGATATGATATAGAAAAAGAGAAACGAGAAGCGATTGAAGCAGGACAACGAGCGTTAAGTAGTCTTCGGACAGCAAAAGAAAACCTGAACAGTGCAAAAAATTGGGGACTGGTGGATATGTTTGGCGGTGGATTCTTTTCTACGATGTTGAAACACTCCAAGATGGATCAGGCCAGACAAAATATGGAACAGGCGAAATATGATTTTCGTAATTTCAGTAGGGAATTAAATGATGTGAACATGGCTTGTAATCTGAACATCAATACTGGAGATTTCTTATCCTTTGCAGATTATTTTTTTGATGGATTTGTTGTGGATTGGATGGTGCAGGATCGAATCAATAATGCCAGACATCAGGTGGAAGAAGCTATCCGCAGAACGGAATACATCATAAACCAGTTACAGTATATGTAAAGGAAAGAGGCAGTGGACCATAAATAGGTTCGCTGCCTTATTTTTCATACTTATTTCTGTTTCTTTTTTTCTTCTCTGAGCAATTCGATGTTTAGTCCCTGCTCTCCGGCTGTTTTATCAACCCAGAGATTCAGGGAATCTATTGCCAGAGAAATTTCATCCAGTTTGTTACTGATAAAAGCAAAATCCTTAATCTCATCATCGCTGATCTTACCGTCACGGGCAATCTGGATCAGACGTGTGGTAAGAGGATTAATCTCATTCAGACTGGCAATGGTTTCCAGGATTATATTGGATAAATCAGAAACTTCGACCTCCGGGACATAACGATGACCGATTTCGCATTTATGAGAGCAGTAATAATTGCAGAGATCCGGGCGCTTGTAAGCATCAGCCATCTGGATGATATCGTAAGGTGTGGGTTCCTGCATTTCATATTCAAACTTTTCAATTTTAGAATCAGAAACAGCAGTCATTTTTTCACTGGCTTCTGATCTGGTGAGACCGGCTTTTTCCCGGCAAATCTGATAAATTGTCTTATTTTCTCTCGTAGATTGTTTCCCCATGAGAATAACCTCCCTGTATATCGCGAACATGAGGATTATCAGGCATTAAGTCCACATGCTGTGCGTGTATTTCCTTTATAGATTTTATTATACTTGAAGCATCAGTAAACAACAAGATTATAAATGGATAGGAAGCCAGAAAGACTACTGGTTGCTGAAAATCAGTATAAAGAATTCAAAAAGTCAGGGAAAAAACCAAGTGATTTTTGCAAGGAAAATCTTAGAATGTCTGACGTAAAATCATATGATTACGTGTTTAATTATTTTTCTAATTCCGGGATTCTTGTGGAAGCAATAAAAGAGTATCATAGAACAGCTAAGATTCCAAAAGGTGAATATACGCTGCTCGATTTGTTAAAATAAAAAAATTGCCTGGTTCAGAAAAATAAAAGATAATTCAAGATGCGGAAACCCTTAAAAAATGATATGCTCCCCATATGGTAGACAATGGAAATATCCAAAAATCTATCATATGAG
>NZ_JAQCZB010000029.1:0-3593 GCF_027682785.1 Coprococcus sp. AF51-11b1
CTAATTTATCTTAAAACTATATAATCTCATCTTTCTGCTTTGGCAGCTCTATAACAAATCTGCATCCACCATATTCACGGTTTTCTGCTTTGATTGTTCCTCCGGCACTATCTACAATCCGTTTTACAAGTGCAAGACCTAGGCCATTTCCTTCTGCTTTATGAGATCCATCTACCTGATAGAACTTGTCAAATATTCTGGATTTTACATCATCCTCTATTCCTGGTCCTTCATCTTCCAGAATGAACTTAACAGAATCCTGTTCTTGTTTCAGAAACATCATAATTGTCCCCTTTGAAGGGCTGAACTTAATCGCATTATCCAAAAGATTTATCCAGATATGCATAAAAAGTCCTTCATTCCCAGTATATTTAACTTCCTCCAATTCTACCTGAAAACCAATTTCTTTTTCTGTCCATTTTGTTTCCAATGAAAGAAATGCCTGGCGGATCTGTTCATCCAGACGATATTCTGTTTTTTTCATTGGTATATTCTGATTCTCTAACTTGGATAACAGTAAAATATTACCAACCAATCCGGAAAGTCTTTGGGTGTTAAATAAGATTTTTTCTACATATTCCTCTTGATCCGGAGACAGTTCTTCTCCCTGAAGCAGCATTGTATATCCTTCAATGGCATTAATCGGGGTCTTAAACTCATGAGAAACATTAGATACAAAATCCATCTGCAGCACCTCTGTTGCACGAAGTTCTTTTGTCATAACGTTAAAACTTTGATAAGATTCTCCAACTTCTGCTATACGGCTGTTCGTTTCCAAATGCTGTTCAAAATCTCCCTGAGAAACTTCCTTCATTGCTTTACTAAGTCTGGTAATTGGTTCCAGTAACTTTGCATTGATAAAGGAAGTGATCAGCCCTGCAATCAATGTATTGAAAATCAAAAGCCAGCCAAGCACAGATATGCTGCCCGGCAGATTAAAAAAATGATTCAAAAAAGCAAATAATAAAGCAGATATGACTGTTGAAAATACAAGTGCCAGCCAGATTGCACCAGTCAGACAGGATCGGATCCGCAATCCTTTTTTTTTCTTTTGTTCCATTATTTTTTCACCACCTTGTATCCAATTCCACGCATTGTTACGATTTCAAAATCCGGGTTATCTTTAAAACGCTCTCTGAGTCTTCCTATATGTACCTCTATTGTATGTGGATCTGCCTCCGTCTCGTATCCCCATACTTCATCCATCAACTGTTGTTTTGTAAATGTTCTGCCTGGCGAAGCTGCAAGCTTATATAAAAGCAGGAATTCTTTTTTAGGCAAAACAAGACTTTCCTTATCAGTTGTAACCGTCATTGCATCATAATCAAACTCTGTTGAACCGATCACAATTTTGTGTTCATTCAGTATCTGTGCACGGCGAAGCAGTGCTCCGACTCTTAAAACCATTTCATTCACATTTACCGGTTTTACCATATAATCGTCACTTCCCGAAAGAAATCCCTGGCGCATATCATCAAAGGAACCTTTCGCAGTGATCATAAGTACCGGTATCTGATATCCTGCTGAACGGAGTTCCGACACCAGTTCATAACCATCCATAACCGGCATCATAATATCAGAAATGATCAGATCAATATATTCCTTATCCAATACTTCTAATGCCTGTGCTCCATCCGATGCACTTTTGACTTGATATCCATTCTTCTCAAGCACTTTTTGGAATAGCTGGCTTAATTCTTTATCATCTTCTACAATCAATATTTGAAACACGTTTTCCTTCCTCCTTATTAAAACAGATACCTTGCCCATCCAAGCAGATGCTGTACCAAAAATATTTTTCTCTGACGTTTCTTTGTTAATTCGATTGGCTCTACATGATATGGATCATTATAAGTTCCACCTTCTAATATCTGGCGGGACACTTTTTCATATTCCATCATGCCCTCTTCCAACTGTTTATTAATATCTTTACTGCGTATTACAAGCATCAGTTCCGTATCCAGATATGCACTTCTCATGTCCATATTAAAGGAACCGATTACAGACAGATCATCGTCAATCAGAATACTTTTTCCGTGGTATGAATAACCGCCTTCATATTCCCAGATATTAATTCCTGTACTTAAGATTCTATTTCTGTTTTTCGCATAATCGGCAGACCCAAATGGATTCCCATTATTCGCAACTGAATTTGTCATGATAGAAAAATCTGAAACGTTCTCTGCAATCTCCTCCCATGTATTATACATCATATCATTACAGATAATATATGGCGTGTGGATCTTCACACGATTTTTTGCATTTTTCATCAATTCTCCCAACTGATACCACACTACTGGTTCTTTGGAACCTGTGTGAATAGGATTTGACACTAATGTAATCTTTTCTGTCTCAAAAGTTTCGTCCGTATAATCGGTCTCGCAGATTCTTTCCTTATTCTCTTCAAAATATTTCTGATAGCTGTTCTGCAGCTCTAAAACTGCGTTCTTTACAGATTTTCTATTTGCCAGTTTTTTATTGTTATGAAAATAACCACTGTCTTCCTGATTCCATATGGTTTCAAAATACTCTGACAACTGGTTAACTGAATTTTCTTTCTCAGGTTCATCGCAAACCACTAACACGTCTCTGTCATAGTTCTTATGTCCCGGAAAATCACCCAGGAAATAATTGTATGTATTTCTTCCTCCAAGAATATATCTCTTTCCATCTGCAATCAAATATTTATCATGCATTCTACCCATCATTTTCCACGGTTTCAACGGATTGGCCTTATTATACAGTTTAATTTCAACATTCTCATGGGAAGATAATCCATAGAAATACGGATTTCCTTCCATATCAATCCAGCTCTCCATTCCATCTACTAACAGACGAATATGTACACCTCTGTCTGCCGCATCATGCAGTGCTCCTAAAATCAATTTTCCACTTTCATCGGATTGAAATGCAAAAGTAGAAAGAACAATTTCCTTTTTTGCATTCTTGATCAAACGCACTCTTTGTAAAAGCGCTTCTGGATTCTTTTCTATGATTACTGCCCGTTCTGTATTTTCACTGCATTCGTTCCATGACCCATTTTTTGTTTCTTTTTTGGTTGTATTGGACACTTCCGGCTGCTTTTTATATGCAACGCAGATTCCGAGCAATTCATAAAAAGCCACACATAAAAAAATTGCCAGTATAACAAGAAGGATTTTACATATTTTATGCTTTTTCATTGTACATCACCTGATTCCTTTTTATTTCATACTTATACAATACAAAGTCAATCTCAATTTAACCTCAACAAGGTTTGTTTTTTTCATCCATGCAAAATCTTCTTTGTACAACAGACTGTTAGATATAGCAAAAACGGCCTTTTAAAAACAGTTAACTTCTAAATCAACTGTTTTTTGAAAGGTCGTTTCATCAGATTCTTATAGCAATCCAGCAAATAATCTCATAAATAATTGTCCCAGTCGCAAATATGCACTTCGTCCGGTTTGATATTGGTCTGTCACATCACGACATTCTCCCATCGTTCTTATCAGATCATTTTTTATTTCCACAACTGCCTGACAATCTGCCATAAAACAGCCGTTTTCAAAATGGTGATATAAACTTCGATAATCCAGATTAATTGTTCCACA
>NZ_JAQCZB010000003.1:0-48328 GCF_027682785.1 Coprococcus sp. AF51-11b1
AGATGGATAATTCCTTACTGGCTGTAAGGGATATTAACCATAAACATATTGTAGTAGAATGGAGAATACAAAAAATGAACTTATTAGAAGAATTCAAAAAAAATCCCGGATTCGTCTACCGAATCGGGACTGATTACTATTATATAGGAAAATGGATCTGCAAGCCATGCACAGACGAAGCTGTTACAGACTGCCATGCCATGTATGAAATGTGCATCCAGGCAAAAGAACAGGCAAACGCAGCCCTTTATTTTCAGAAGCTGCGTGCCTACAGTGAATTTGCCCTAGACATTCCATACAATCCGGCAAAGATCCTTCAGTACCAGACCGCTCTTGTCGAAGCACTTTCCGATGCTGATATCCAGTCTCTTACCGACCAGCTTCGGCATTTTCACGATCAAGCATCTTAATCACATCCAGAAGTGTAGGATACACATACCGGCATAATCCTCTCACTTCTTCATCCGGCTGTGCAAGATCCGGGATCATCACCGGGATCATACCCGCAGCCGAAGCCGAGCGGATTCCTGCCGGTGCATCTTCAAGCGCAATACTATGTACCGGCTCTGTGCCGATCGCCTCGCACGCTTTGAGGTAAATTTCCGGATCCGGCTTTGCATGTTTCACCGAATCGCCAAAAACCCCGCCATCAAAATATTTCCACAAACCGACTTTCTCAAGAGATGCCTTTGCGTGGATCTCTCTGGAGGACGTCGCAAGTCCGACCTTGTATCCGTGTTCCTTCGCATAGATAAGAAGCTCCCTTGCTCCCTCTTTTACGCCGATCCCTTCTTTGTCACAAATGCCGTAATACTTCTCCCGCGTCAGCTCATTAAACTTGTCCATCGGAAAATCTTCGCCATATACACTTTTAAAATACTGCTCTCTGCGGACTACATTGAATCCCAGCGTATGATAAATATGCTCCCCGATCCGTCCGTATCCGAGCTTCTCTCCTGCATAATTCCAGGATCTCTGCACAACACGTTCCGAATCAAGGAGCAGTCCGTCCATATCAAATACCAGTGCTTCTACCTTCATCAGAATTCAATTCCCTTTCCGAGGGCATCTTTTAAATACGTGGTTACGTCTTCCAGTTTTTCCAGAATTTCTTCACGTTCTTCCCACTCTTCGCCGGTCATATCTTTGCTGACCAGTGCCTGCTTGACATCTTTTAATTTTTTGATCAAATCTTCTGTCATAGTAAATCCCCCTTTTCTTATCAATTACTGTTTTTCTATAAATTTATTTTACCGATATTGTCAGCAAATTTCAACAGTTCATCCGAAAATGTAAACAAATCTTAACATTCACCGCTATAAAAAACTCTTAGCTAACTTCCATTTTTCTACTTCCATTATATAGCAAATGTGCTATAATAATTCAGTATGTAAAAAAGTGTTATATTCATAAGGGGATTAAGAAATTGGATGACAACAAATTAGAAGCAAAACTGCTGAAGATTAAAGCGCTTGCCGAACGGGGAGAAGGTGGCGAGAAAGAGGCCGCCATCAAAATGTATCATAAGCTTCTGAAGAAGTATGATATTGATGAAAAAGCATTACAAAAAGACAAGCTCAGCAAGCACTGGTTTACATATGAGACAGATATCGAGGAAAATCTTCTGGTCCAGATTTTTTACATGGTGACCGGAGATCCCGAATATTTCCGCCGGACAAGCCGTACACGCGGAACCCAGTGCGGATGCATATGTACCGATTTTGAGAAAACTGAAATTCGTTTTTATTTTGAATTTTACAAAGATGCACTCAATCAGGAACTGGAAGCCTTTTTGATGGCTTTCAAATTAAAAAATCATCTGTTTCCGGATGAAAGTGCAAGATGCTTTGTTCCTGAGGAAGAGGAAGAGATATCAGAAATGCTGTTAAAAGCGCAGAAATTTGCAGAAGATATTGATAAGTCCAACCCGGTTCGCCGGATTGCATCTGCCGATCTTTCTGCTGATCCGAATGCACTGGAATCATAGGTATATACGCCGTTCTTTTGCGATATGCATTATAGCAAAAAAGCTGTTCTTAAAACAGGAGGGTATGACTCATATTAAATCATACCCTCCTGTTTTGATTTCTTGCGCTGTATCTGTGATAAAACTTATCTTCTGTACAATCTATAGCCTGCCGATACCGCCTTAACAACTCTTTTCCATCTGTCTGACCGCCTAGGCAAGATCCCGAAGCCTTGCAATTTCTTCTTTATGCCCCGCATCATCCAGTGGCGTTTCCAGATAAAACGGCAGATCTTTTAATTTCGGGTGACGCATGACATTTAAAAGCGCCTCCATCCCGATCTCTCCGCCGCCGATCATCGCATGCCGGTCTTTTCTTGAACCAAATGGCATCATACTGTCATTTAAATGAATCGCTCTCAAAAGCTCAAGTCCAAGTACTTTGTCAAACTCTTCCAGCACCCCGTCCAGATCATTAACAATATCATATCCTGCTGCAAACACATGACAGGTATCCAGACAGATTCCGATCCGCTCCGGATGTGATACCCCGTCGCGGATTGCTTTCAGCTCTTCAAATCTCCAGCCAATCTCTGTCCCTTTTCCGCTCATTGTCTCAAGCAGAACCGTAATATTCTCTTTTCCGGTAATCGCCTGGTCAAGCCCCGCAATGATATTCTGAATTCCTGCTTCTGCGCCAATTCCGGTATGGCTTCCCGGATGAAACACCAGATTCTCAATCCCCAGTCTGTCCATCCGCGTCACATCTTCCCGGATCACCGTGCAGGCGAATTCATACACCTCCGGCTTCGCACTCGCCAGATTCATCGTATAAGGTGCATGCGCCAGAATCGCTCCAAAACCGGCCTCTCTCCTGATCCTCTGAAACTCCTCCGCTTCCTTCACCGTCGGATCCTTATAATTCGATCCCCGCGGATTCCTGCTGAAAATCTGCATCGTATCTGCATTCATCTTCACCACATTCTCTGCAGTCTTCACAATCCCTTTCGCAATCGACATATGTGTTCCTATTACCATATTTATTAGATCGCTCTCGTATACTTCTTCAGCCATTCTTTCTCTTCATCATTCAGATAAGGAGACACCTTCTCATATACAGTTGCATGATAAGTATTCAGACGTTCCTTGTCTTCTGCATTCATGATATCCGGATTGATCGCATCCAGGTCAAATGGCACATAAGTAATCGGTTCAAAATACAAGAATTCTCCATACTCATTCTTCTCGCCTTCACAAACAAGCAATTCATTTTCCAGACGCACACCGTGAGATCCTTCGATGTAGATTCCCGGTTCATCCGTAATGACCATACCTGGCTGGAATGCATCAGACTCACCGGCTCTGTAAGTATAACGGAAGCCTGCCGGTCCCTCGTGGATGTTCAGAAGGTATCCAACCCCATGTCCTGTTCCGTGATTGAAGTCCAGTCCTCTGTCCCAAAACGGCTTTCTTGCCAGATAATCAAAGTTCATTCCGCAGCAGCCTTTCTTGAAGATCGGACTTGCAAGGTTCAGGTTACTGATCGCAACCAGTGTAAAATGATCTTTCATGATCTGTGAAACTTCTCCAAAAGCATATGTTCTGGTGATATCAGTAGATCCTTCGTAGAATCCTGCTCCTGTATCCGTCATCAGGAAAGTTCCCTCATGAAGCTCTACATTGGTCTCCGGTGAAGAAGAATAGTGTACGATCGCACTGTGCTCCCCGAATGCAGAGATCGGTCCGAAGCTTGGACGGATAAATCCACCCATCTCGGCACGGAACTCATCCAATTTGTCAGAAGCGCTCATCTCTGTGATCGTCTCTTTGCCAACATTTTCTTTCAGCCATTTCATAAATCTGACATGAGCCACGCTATCCTTGATCTCAGCGATACGGATATTTTCGACCTCTGTCGGATTCTTTACACATTTGAATAAGATCGCCGGATTTCTCTCTTCCACTTTCTTCACATTCTCCGGAATGTTCTTGTAAAGTGCAAAGTTCAGTCTTCCCGGATCTACCATCAGGACTTCTTCTGCTGCAACCTTCTTGATGTCCTCATAAATATCATTGTATGGGTGCAGAATGACCCCGTCTGCTGCAAGATGTGCTTTGATCTCATCGCTTAATTTTTTCTCATTCACAAAAAGATCCACTTTGTCCATTCTGATCACTGCATAGGTCAGAACCAACGGAAAATATTCTACGTCATTTCCACGAATGTTCAGTGTCCAGCAGATGTCATCCAGTGTGGTAAGAACGTGTGCTGTCGCACCTGCTTCTTTCATTGCTGCACGTGTACGTGCAAGCTTGCTCTCCACAGTCTCTCCTGTGTATTTCTGTTCCAGTTCAAATACCGGCTCTTCTGAAAGAATCGGACGGTCTTCCCATACTTCATCGATCAGATCATATGCATAAACGACCTTTCCGTTCTTCTCAGATGCGATCTTCTCGTATTCTTCTCCTTCTGTTACAGAAACAACACGTCCATCAAATCCTACAGTTTCGCCTTCTGCCAGAGCTGTTTCCAAATATTCCCCAATCTTCGGAACGCCCGGCTGTCCCATCTTCATCAGTTCTACTGTTGTTCCCTCCAGCTGCTTTGCCGCCTGGATAAAGTATCTTCCGTCTGTCCACAGGCGTGCTTCTGTCTTTGAAACCACTGCTGTTCCTGCAGATCCCGTAAATCCGGTAATATACTCTCTTGCTTTAAAATGCTCCCCCACATATTCGCTCTGATGAAAATCTGCAGTCGGAATAATATAAATATCTATTCCCTTTTCCTGCATTTTTGCACGCAATTTTTCAAGTCTTTCCGGTATTGTAGACATTTTAAAAAACCTCCTTTAATTTTTCCATTCTCTGACCATTATAACCCGTAAACTTTTGAAAAGCAACCTAAGAAAAGGAATCGGATTCAGCAAGACTAACTTACCTGTTCCAACTCCCTTTTCTATCCTCACAATCTGCCATTAGCAGACACTTTATCTCTCGAAATAATATCCGTCAAAAGAATATTTGTACACTCTGTATATAAATTTTTCCACATCCATCGTGTAAGATGCAATCAAGTTATGTTCTGCATCATACTCCGCAAAGACTCCTGCAAATCCGCTGTCAATCACATCATTTTCATTGACCAGATATTTATAATAATAAGATGTCTCTCCGTCTTTTGCTGTATTCGCGGTAAGCCCGATTGATGACCAGTCAAACTCCGGATTGGAAATACTCTTCCTCTTTTCCAAGAAGTGACGACATATGATCTTCGGTCCACTCCGTTGTACTCGCACCGGCTTCCGTGCTGGTTGTTTTTTCAGCTGACTTTTTTGCCCTGACAGCCTTCGCTCCGATGTGATTTTTCTGTGAAATCAGGACTGATGCATTGCTGCATGCTCCTTTTCCAGTTCTTTAAAAAGTTCCGGCACAGTCCACTGACTGTTTGTGTCTGTTAGAACCGCTTTATAATCAATACGTTTCATACCCTTCTTTCGCATCATAAATAAAATCTGATCCAGATGGCTGCCTGTCACTCCGGCAAATACCATCATCTCATCTGCCAGCTCTTCACCCTCATAAATCCTGTCTGTCTCTGACGCTTCTTTCATTCCGGCAAGTACACCAACCGTCTGAAAATACTCTTCTTTTTTTATCAGCCGCACCCGAATCCTGAGTGACATACAGATCATCTGCAGCTCCTGCGCACGCTTCTTATCTTTTATATTAAATAATAATACTGTTTCTCTCATAAATTTCCTCGACTACTCCGCTTTTCTCAAACGGTTCTTTTTATGTTTATTCCACTCTCCGATTACCTCACTGACAGTTGATACCGTAACAAACGCACTCTGGTCTGTCTCATGGATAAATGCAAGAAGCTTTGCATATTCACTCTTTTCCAGAATTGTAACCACTTCTGTCTGTTCCTGATTGCCCAGTCCTCCGACTGCCGGATAAAGAGTCGCCCCTCTGTGCAGCTCATGTACAACAAACTGCTGGATCTCCGGATATTTCTTTGACAGGATACACACCCTCTTACGGATACTGAAACCATCGATAAAATTATCCAGAACAATCCCATAAAGATAAGTTCCCAGAAGGCTCACTACCAGTGTCTTTCTGTCGTAGACAAGGATAGACGTCGCAGCGGTCACAAATCCTGCGATCGTAAGACTCTTTCCAATTTCAAAATGCAAATATTTATTTAAAACTTTTGCAACAACATCAAGCCCACCAGAAGATGCATTGACATTAAACAAAATCGCCTGTCCAATGCTGATCACCAGAATATGGCACAGCATATTGATAAACATATCATCCGTGAGCGGCGGAACATCTGGTGTCACTGTTTCAAAAATACGCAGATAAACCGGGAGCATTAAAGATGTAATGACCGTCTTACCTCCGAATTCTTTTCCGACAAACACAATCCCTATGATCAGAAGTGCTACATTTAGAATCATCGTCATCGTCGAAACCTTCAGCGGAATAAAATTTGCCAGAACCATGACAAGTCCCGAAATACTTCCCACAACAAAGGAATTCGGCATCATCAGATAATACACTGATGCCGATACAATAAACATTCCTACCGTGATCGTTGCATACTCTTTCAATATGTTTTTTGCTTTGTTCTTCTCTTTCAATTTTCTTTCCTCTCTTTCATACCGGTGCCTCTTATTTCCCCAAATATGCGGCACACTATATTTTCCAACATAGCATGTTCATCATAACATACTTCTCATCAAACTTCTACGCTATGTTTCTCATTAAAAACATGAAATCTTCTTTCCATTTATAGTAGTTTCAATTATAATAAAGGAAGAGTGAATTTTTTAACAATTTAGAGAAGAGAGGGTTTATTATGAATGCTGATGGAAACGTAATCAAAATCAAACATGACGTACTGTTCGAAGTAGCAAAGCTTGCTTTTGCAGGTGAACTTGAAGAACAGCGTGATCACCTCCCGCTGAAGCTTATTCCGGGACCGACCCCGCAGTTCCGCTGCTGTATCTACAAAGAGCGTGAGATCATCCGCCAGAGAATCCGCCTCGCAGAAGGCAAAGCTCCGGGACCGGAAGATGATGGCAATATCATCCAGGTTATTTCTTCTGCCTGCGAAGACTGTCCGATCTCCAGCTACACAGTAACAGAGAACTGTCAGAACTGTCTTGGAAAGGCATGTATCAATGCCTGTAAGTTTGGGGCAATTGAACCGGGACATTACCGTTCCCACATTGACGCATCCAAATGTAAAGAATGTGGTCAGTGCGCCAAAGCCTGTCCGTACAATGCCATTGCACATTTAAAACGTCCGTGTAAATTCAGTTGTCCGGTCGATGCGATCACCTACGACGAGCATGGCATTTCCATAATCGACAAAAACAAATGTATCCGCTGCGGTAAATGTATCCACAGCTGTCCATTCGGTGCAATTGCTTCCAAAACATTTATTGTTCCGGTAATCAATGCTTTAAGAGAAGGCAAACACATCTACGCAATGGCTGCTCCTGCCACAGAAGGTCAGTTTGGTGCTGACATTACCATGGAAAGCTGGCGCAAAGCAATGAAAGAGCTCGGATTCGTAGATTTCTACGATGTAGGACTCGGTGGAGATATGACTGCTGCTTACGAAGCTGAAGAATGGGCTGAAGCTTACAAAGAAGGACAGAAAAAAGTAACCTCCTGCTGCCCTGCATTTGTAAATATGGTTCGCCTGCATTACCCACAGCTTGCTGACAATATTTCAACAACTGTTTCTCCGATGTGTGCAATTTCCCGTATGATCAAAGCACAGGATCCGGAAGCGATCACTGTATTTATCGGACCTTGCCTTGCTAAGAAATCCGAAGTTGTCGATCAGCAGATCGAAGGAAATGCAGATTATGTTCTTACATACAGCGAGATCCGTGCGATCATGAAAGCAAAAGACGTTGAACTCGAGGCCTGTCCGAACGACAACCAGACCGCTTCTACCTTCGGAAAACGCTTTGCAAATTCCGGCGGTGTAACAGCAGCCGTTCTGGAAAGTCTGAAAGAATCTGACAACTGCATCGATGCGAAAGTCTGTCGTGCAAATGGTTCTCAGGAATGTAAGAAAGCCCTCCTTCTCATGAAGGTTGGACGTCTTCCGGAAGACTTCATCGAAGGCATGGCATGTGACGGCGGATGTGTCGGCGGTCCAAGTTCATTCAATGACCAGATGGCTTCCAAGAAGAACCGTGATGCCTTGATCTCTCAGGCTGACGATCGTGGAATTCTTGATAATCTGAAGAATTACGATATGGATAAGTTCTCTATGCATAGAGACTAAAATTATAAGGGCGTATGAAAAATGAGAAATCATTTTTCATACGCCCTTTTTAACAAAAATTCTTATTCAAATGCATCAAAAATCGTGCAGGCATCTATTTATTATCCCCTATACCACGGCAGCCTGTCCCGCAGCATCATCTTTTCCATCCGCTCCAGATTCTTATCCGAATGCTCAATCTCCCGCGAATACCGGTACACCAGCTCTACGATCTCTTCTGGTGTAAGCTCTCCTTCATTTTTTATCCACCGTGCTTTCCACAGCTCATAAATATGGAAAGTACTTATTACTGCCATCTGCACCTTCGCATAAATCCTTCCATCATAAACTGCGCCACAGAAATAAGTGAAAATGAAATACACCAGCAGCTGCTCTGCCTGGATCTGGATATTGCTCTCTTCCTTCGCCCACCTCTTAAAGTCAGACGAGATTCCTTTATACGCATCTGCTCCATGTGAATACAGAAGTTCTTCGCTCTCCATCAGAAGCATATCCCAGTCCTCACGTAGAAGTTCCAATTCATAAAGTTCCCGGAACATCTTATGCGCCATCTCCCATCTTTCCTGCACAGACGGCTTTTCTTCTTTCCAAAGTTTCCGTACAAACTTTCTGGCACTCTTTGTCTGATAACGTTCAATGACTTCCTCGCAGGAAAATAACTGTTCCCGGTTAAATCTGCCCTGCAGATCATGCGCCATTCCAAGAATCAGTCCCACTCTTATTTTTAATGAATGCTCCCGGTCCTGCAGAATTCCAAGCATTGCATCTCTCGCATCTACAAGCATAGAATACAGAAACGGATCAAATTCCTCGTATTCCTCTTCTCCTTCTTTTTCATAAGTAAGAAAACGGACCGGCTTTTTCTTCTCCATCAAAATCCTTGCCACCTCCGGACAGGATACCGACAGGGTAATCTCCCGTACATCCTCAAACTCCTCGACATGTCTCGGATACAGGCGGCAGGTTTTACACAGACTTTTCTCTCCGAGATTCGCATACATCTCACACAGATTACAGTCATTTAAAAATGCACATCGCTTTTCTTTATCCTGCCTGAAAATGCCACGGATCCAGTCCACGGATTTCAACATCGTAAACCGGAATTTTCCTTTCACATGCTTATATTTATTCAGTGATTTTTTGTCAATTACAATCTTCCACCCTGCACAACAGGTATCTTCACATTTGTCTGCGATGCAGGTGAATTCTTTATAATAATCCGGAATTGTATATTGCATTTATTTTTCTACCCCAACCTTCTTACAGATATCCGCCAGACAGCATCTGTCACAGTGCGGCTTCGTCCTTGCCGTACAAACTTCTCTTCCGTGGTACACCAGTCTGTGACAGAAATCGCTTCCTTCCTCCGGCGGAACCAGCTTCCAGAGTTCCATCTCTACTTTCTTTGGATCCTTAATCCCGTCTACCAGTCCAATACGGTTCACCAGACGGATACAATGGGTATCCGTTACGATCGCAGGCTCACCAAATACATCTCCCATGATCAGGTTCGCGCTCTTTCTCCCAACACCTGGCAGCTTTAAGATCGCATTAAAATCCTTCGGAATCTTTCCGCCATACTCATCCCGAAGCATCTTCATACAGGCACTGATATCCCGTGCCTTACTTTTCCCAAGTCCACAAGGACGTACAATCTCTTCGATATTATTTACATCTGCTTCTGCAAGTGCCTCTACTGTCGGATATTTTGCAAATAAACCTTCTACGACTACATTTACCCTTGCATCCGTACACTGTGCCGCAAGACGCACACTGACCAGAAGTTTCCATGCCTGATCATAATCCAGAGTACAGTCTGCATCCGGATATTCCTTTCTTAAGCGTTCTATTACTTCCAATGTTCTCTGTTTCTTTGTCATCTTTTTTATCCTTCTTTATCTCATATTTTGTATAGTAAGATAATTCATCTGCTTCATTAGTTTAAGATCTTCTTTGTTAAATGCAAGAAGATTCATAAGCTTTTCTTTATTTACAATTTCTTTTTCCGAAATCACTGCTTTAAAGGTCACCGGAAGCATCGTATAATTAGAGAGACCGGACACCAGTGCCAGCTGCTGTCCCGGATTCACCAGATTATTTACACAGGAGATCATGATATGTTCTGATTTCAGAGCCTGGTTATGAAGCATATAGGTTCCGATAAATCCTTCCTTTTCATACTCACCAGTATAAAGTCCGCCACATTCCCCCGGTTCTTTGACCTCACTTACATCATTAAACAAATGCACTTTATATTTGTTATTCTTTCCTTCCACCGCCTGCTGTTCAATCACACTTTTGACAATTACTTTTCCAATCCCGTCATAGCTGTACATGTACAATTTTTCAATCGTCTCCACATAAGTACATTCTTCCTCTTCCTCAGCAATCTCATCTCCGATAATTGCAAGAGGTGACACCTTAAAAATCTTAGACAATTCAAGAAATGTCGAAATATCCAATGAAATATCCCCTTTTTCGTATTTAGAAACTGTTGACACACTCTTATGCAGTCTTACAGCAAGTTCTTTCAGCGTCATATTATATGCCATCCGGTATTTTCTAATATTACGCCCTACCTTCTCATCTACATTCATACCAATTTTCTTTCCTTTAAATCAATTTTTTTATGATATGTGCATAAACTTTAACGCATTTCCCCAATTTTCTAGTATGCACCATATTTTTTCTCTTCTTTCAATAATAACACGTCTGATTTTTTCGTGTCAATAAAACGCACCTCTTTTGTCTTTTCTGATTTACCCGGATAAAATGATAGCATAAAAACACAAGCCACGGAGTCATCCGTATGACAAATATGTGGAAGGAGAATGCAAATGAAAGTAGAAAAAAGGTTACTCAAATACATCGCAATCAAAACACCATGCGATGAAAACAGCGATACAGTTCCAACCTCTCAGTGTCAGTTTGATCTTGCAAGAATCCTTGCTGATGAACTGAAAGAACTCGGACTTGACAAGGTTGTTCTGGACGATAAATGCTTCGTTTATGGAATCCTTGCAGCAACACCAGGATATGAAAATAAGAAAAAACTTGGATTTATCGCACATATGGATACTGTACCAGAATTTTGCGAGGCAGAAATCCATCCGGTCTGTACACCAGATTATGACGGATGTGATCTCGTTCTCGGAGACAGTGGACGTGTTCTTACAACCAAAGATTTCCCGCATCTGAAAGGATTAAAGGGACGTACACTCATCACTTCCGATGGAAATACCATCCTCGGAGTTGACGACAAAGCCGGTATTGCTGAAATCATGCAGCTTCTTGAGATCCTGATCACAGAAAAGATTCCGCACGGACAGATCAGTGTCGCATTTACACCGGACGAAGAATGTGGAAGCGGCGCTGCACATTTTGATTTTGATACTTTTGACGCAGAGGTTGCCTATACGCTGGACGGGGACGGCGAAGGCGAGATCCAGTATCAGAACTTCAATGCATGCGAAGCAAAATTTGAGATCAATGGCAAAAATGTACATCCGGGTTCTGCAAAAGATGTGATGATCAATGCCGTTCTCATTGCCGCAGATATCAACAATATGCTCCCAAGATTCGAGATTCCGCGTCATACCGAACAGTATGAAGGATTCTACCATCTTCTGAGCATACACGGAGATGAAGGGCATGCCGTATCCGAATACATCATCCGCGACCACGACAGCGCAAGCTTTGAAGCCCGCCGCAATACGCTCCGCCATATCGAAAAGATCTTAAATGAGCTCTGGGGCGAGGGTACAGTCACACTGACACTTACCGATGAATACCAGAACATGGAATGTATCATCAAAGATCACATGTATCTGATTGATTATGCTAGAGAGGCCTGTGCGAAAGCAAATGTTCCGGAGGATATTTCTCCAATCCGCGGAGGTACAGACGGCTGCAAGCTTTCCTTTAAAGGTCTTCCTTGCCCGAACCTTGGAACAGGCGGACACGGATATCACGGACCACTGGAGCACGTCACCATCGAAGGTATGGAAGCAGCTGTCCGTGTCATTGTAGAACTTGTAAAAATCTTTGCAAATGAGTAAATACCAAATAGGAAACGGAGATACTGATTATGAAAAAGAAAAAAATATCTTTCCCTTCTGCGCTCACTGTATTATTTATCGTCCTTATTTTCGCTGCAATTTTAACTGCAGTGGTACCGGCAGGGCTTTATTCCAAATTAACGTACAACGCAGACCATGATGTATTTGAAATCACAACACCGGAAGGTGAAGTGACAGAAATGGCTCCTACCCAGGAATCCCTGGACGAGCTGGGTGTTACCGGAAACTTAAATAAATTCCTTGATGGAAGTATCAGCAAACCGATCGCTGTTCCTGGAACCTACGAGAGAGTCGATCAGGAACCGCAGGGCGTATTTAAAATCCTCCTTGCAGCAATCAGTGGTGTTTACGATACCATTGATATTATCCTTTTTGTATTTATCCTCGGCGGATGTATCGGTGTCCTGAATTATATGGGTGCATTCAATGCGGCAATCGCAGCACTTTCCAAAGTCACCAAGGGCAAAGAATATATCCTGATCATCCTGATCACGATCATTATCGCAGCCGGTGGAACTACCTTCGGTCTTGCAGAAGAAACCATTGCACTTTACCCGATCCTTGTACCGGTATTCCTTGCAGCCGGATATGATGTTATGGTTTGTATCGCTGCAATTTACATGGGATCTTCTATCGGAACCATGTTCCCGACCATCAACCCGTTCTCTGTCGGAAACGCATCCAATGCAGCCGGAATCAGCCTTGCTGACGGTATGGGAATCCGTGGTGTTGCTCTGGTACTCGGCACTCTGATCACTTTGATCTACATCCTTCGCTATGCAAAGAAGGTAAAAGAAGATCCTACAAAATCAATCTGTTACGACCAGTATGAACATCATATGCAGAAATTCGGTCATCAGGGCGAGGTTCCTGAATTTACCGGAAAAATGAAGCTTTCCCTCCTCGTATTCGGCGTATCCTTCGGTGTGCTTGTATGGGGACTTGTAGCTCAGGGCTGGTGGTTCGACAACATGACTGCCCTCTTCCTTGCCTGCGCGATCCTGCTTGCATTTACTTCAGGAATCGGCGAAAAGAACTTTATGGATCAGTTTATCGGCGGTGCCGCTGACCTGATGGGCGTAGCTCTGGTAGTCGGTGTGGCACGTGGTATCAACATCATTCTGGAAGACGGTATGATTTCTGACACCATCCTGGAATTCTTCTCAGGTGCGATCAGTGGAATGAATCCGATCGTATTCATCATCTTGATGATGCTTGTATTTATCGTACTCGGATTCTTTATTTCCTCTTCCTCAGGGCTTGCAGTTCTGTCCATCCCGATCATGGCTCCGCTTGCCGACACCGTAGGTGTTTCAAGATCAGCAATCGTATCTGCTTATGCATACGGTCTTGGTCTGATTTCTTTCATCACACCAACCGGTCTGATCCTTGCATCCCTTGCGATGGTGGATGTTACTTATGATAAATGGCTGAAATTCATCATGCCGCTGATGGGTATGACTACCGTCTTCAGTGCGATCATGCTGATCATTCAGTTATATGTATAAGCTTCTTGCATAAGGAGGTAAACTCTTATGGATTTTGAAAAACAAATACAGACAGACCGTGAAAGTCTGATCCAGGATATTATGAAACTGGTGTCCATAGACAGCGTGGAAACCGCACCGGATGCAGGAATGCCTTTCGGTGCAGGCGCTGCCAAAGCACTTGACTGCTTTCTCGAAACGGCAGAATCCATTGGTCTTAAAACAGAAAATTTTGATCACTATGCCGGACACGCAGATTATGGGGATCAGGAAGAAACTCTCGGAATCCTCGGTCATGTTGACGTGGTTCCATGCAGTGGCAGCTGGGTATGTGATCCGTTTAAACCGGAAATCATTGACGGAAAGCTGTATGGTCGTGGCGTACTTGATGATAAAGGTCCTCTTCTTGCCTGCCTCCATGCAGTCAAGATTTTAAAAGAAATGGGTGTGCCACTCAGCAAAAAAATCCGTTTTATTGTAGGTGCGAATGAAGAGACAGACTGGAAATGCATGGACTATTATTTCAACAAGAAAAAGATCCCTGCTCCACAGATGTCCTTCACACCGGATGCAGTATTCCCACTTATTTACGCTGAAAAAGGCGTCTTTCAGTATCAGCTTGTAACCGATGTCTCAGAGGATATCACTTTATCCGGTGGAAATGCATTTAACGCAGTCGCAGACCATGCTTCCGTCCTGCTTCCTCTCGAACTGGAAACCGTGATCCGCAAGAGCCTGCTCTCCTGGGAGACACAGACCAGATGCCATTTCACAGTAGAAAATGCAGGTGCATCCCTCCGGCTGACCGCAGAAGGTTTTGCCGCACACGCAGCACATCCTTCTACCGGAATCAATGCGATCAGCGGACTGATGTCAGCTTTATCTGAGCTTTCTCCGGAAAATGAGTTGGCAAGGATTGCCACATTTTACATGGAGCACATTGGTTTTGACCTGACCGGAAAGGGACTTGGAATCGATCTTACAGATGAGATCTCCGGCAGATTAAGTTTCAATGTCGGAAAGGTTGAAGTATGCGATCATAAGGTGATTTTCTCCATCGACAACCGTGTACCGGTTACTTACCAGTGCGCCCAGGTTCAGGAGCTCATTCAGAAACAGCTTATCGGTTCCGGATTCCGTTTTGAGAACCCATATGCAACTGAATCCATCCACGTACCTGAGGATTCTTTCCTAGTTCAGACTCTGATGGAATCCTACCGCAATGTCACCGGTGATATGTCCGCAAAACCTCTGGTAGACGGTGCCTGCTCTTACGCAAGAGCACTGGATAACTGTGTCGCTTTCGGCGCACTCCTCCCAGACCAGCCTGATCTGATGCATCAGACAAATGAATGTCTGGAGCTGGATAAACTGGATCTCTGGATGAAGATTTATCTGGATGCAATCTACCGGCTTGCAAAATAAACAATAACGTACAACTAAGAGAGAATAACGTAATGCTTTTGTTATTTTTTACGTTATTCTCTCTTTTTTTGTTCATTTTTTGTTTATTATGTATATTTTCTATCCATTTCACATACAAATTCGATGACATCCCAGAACATTTATGGTATAATTTAGAAAATCTAATTACTTATTTGTTAAGATACCAGGGTCAAAAGGTCAGAAAGCCGATGCAAGCTTACTTGCAAGAGGATTTTTGACCTCTTGACCCGCCAAAAACATGAGTAAGTAGCCATTTTTCAAAGAAAAATGAGTGGATTACGAATGTTTTTGAGGATTGCGAGAGTGCAAAGCACGTAGCAATCTGGTATCAAAGGGGGCAAAAATACCTTTTGACCCCAACTTCTTGTTAACGCACAATATGAGGGGGATTTTACATGAAAAAATTATCACGTCATGAACTGATGCAATACGGAACGGCTATCATTTCGTTCCTTATTGTAATGACGTTCACACTTCTGATTTTTTTCTGGTTTGTACAACAGAGCGTTGATAAAAGTGTACAGAATGTTCTTCAAAAAAATACACTGCAGCAAAAGGATCACTTGGAACTGGTTCTGGAAAAAGAATATGAATTTCTGGAGGGGCCTGCTGCATACTTCGGAACAACTTCCGATCTGTTCAGCAACGATAATCTTCAGCTTCTTGCTGAACTGGCTTCTTCCAGCTCCTATCATCGGCTTATGCTTTTTTCTCCAGACGGTATCGGGCACTCCAGCGATGGAAAGAAGACCGATGCAAGTTCACGGGACTATTTTCAAAAGACATTGGAAGGCAGACGCGTCATTAGTTCTCCTCTGTCAAGCAGCGTAGACAACGAAACCCTTGTTGTCCTCACAGTTCCTGTTTATGACAAAGATCAGAATATTATCGGTGTCTTTGGAGGCTCCATCGATGTTACGGAACTGACTACCATGCTCTTTGAGGATCTGTATTCCGGTTCCGGCTACTCATTTATCACAGACTCGGATGGCAACATCATTTCCATTGAATCTACACACAACGAAATCCAAGAGAACTTTTTTACTTCTTCCTCTGACTGGGTATTTCAGACCTCGGAAGATGGTGCTACCCTTCAGGAAGATTTTAAGCAAGGACACGCAAACTGCCGCAAGATTACAGCAGATTTATCACATGCACGCTATATTTCCTACCAGCCACTAAAGTACAACGACTGGATGCTCTGCTATATCGTTCCTGCTGTCGAAGCCCGTCAGCACTTTGCTTTTATCAACAACTTTGAAATCATTCTGTTCGCCTTTTTTATCTGCATTGTGCTGCTTCTGATCTTCGCACTCTGGAAGATCAACCAGAAGAATCAGACTTCGCTTCTTCGCCAGGCGCATACAGATGCTCTGACCTGACTTCTGAACAAAGTTTATGCAGAACACACGATTTCCGAATGGCTGCGCGAAAAAGATTTTGAAGATTTACAGGCTTTAATGATGATCGATATGGATTATTTCAAGCAGATCAATGATACTTATGGACATGCAACCGGTGACCAGGTACTGAAAATATTTGCCGGATTTCTGAAAGAACAGTTCCGGACAACCGATATCATCGGTCGTGTCGGTGGTGACGAATTTATGATCCTGATGAAAAATGTACGTCTGGATTACAGTATCCATCTGCATTTGCAAAAGCTCTATACAAATCTTCAAAATATAGATATCCCGGAACTAAATGGTCGGAAACTTTCCTGCAGTATCGGCTGTGCTGTTGCTCCAACGGATGCTGAATCTTTCAGCCAGTTATACCGCCTTGCTGATCATGCTCTATATACAGCTAAGCAAAACGGACGTGGACGTTTTGTTATTTACCACGATATCAAGAACCAGCAGGAAACCGTTTTATCCTGATCAACGTCAGAAATTCTGGTACAGGTCAATATTCCTGTCATTTAATCTCAAAATTCCCGCCGGGCAGATCCTGTACCTGTCCGGCGGGAATTTCATTCTTCTTTATATCTCAGATATGCCCCGGCACATCCAGTCATTTTTAATCATCGTAAGTATCCAGGAAATTGTGTCTTACACCTTTTGCCTTGTAACCGACAACCGTATCCAGATTGACATTTTCCACACTCTTGAAAATATTGCCCTCCACAAACGGGTTCGTCTTCTTAAGCTCTGCAATCAGTTTTTTGATCTCCATACGCTTTGACTGATTTTCTTCATTGTTGCAGGTTGTACAGGTATCGGTAAACTTACATGCACACTGGATAAAATGCAGATCATTGTAATCTCTCCATGCCTTGATGTCATCCTCACGGATCAGATACATCGGGCGGATCAGTTCCATCCCTTCAAAATTTGTACTGTGAAGCTTCGGCATCATAGTCTGCACCTGTGCACTGTAGAGCATTCCCATCAGGATCGTCTCGATCACATCATCATAATGATGTCCCAGTGCGATTTTGTTGCAGCCCATCTGCTGTGCAAAATTATAAAGATATCCACGTCTCATCCTTGCACAGATATAACACGGTGATTTTTCAATCTCAAATACCGATTCAAAAATATTGGATTCAAAGATCTGGATCGGAATCTTCATCTTCCTTGCATTTTCTTCAATGACCTTCCGGTTCTCCGGACTGTATCCCGGATCCATCACCAGGAACTTTACTTCAAAGTTAAATTTGTTGTGACGCTTTAATTCCTGGAAAAGCTTTGCCATCAGCATTGAATCTTTTCCACCGGAAATACATACTGCGATCCGGTCACCTTCTTTGACCAGTTCATATTCTCTGACAGCTTTTGTAAATTTGGACCAGATCTTCTTTTTGAACTTCTTGCGGATACTAAGCTCCACATGTTCACAGACATCATCTGCTTCCTTTTTCTTCATATCTGCCATCAGCCATCCAACATAACCGCCCTTCAGGCTGTATGCTTCATATCCCTGCTCCTGCAGTTCTTCTGCGATATCCCTGCTGATCTGTCCTCTGCTGCAGCAGATAATGATCTTCTTTTCCTTATCTTCCGGCGGATTCTCCATCAGTACATCTGCTGAGCTTGCCGTCGAATTCGGCAGGATTCCATGGGCGCGCTCAATCTCGCCACGGATATCAAAAAGCTCGTAGGACTCTGCAGGAAGCGCTTCCATTTCCTCGATCGTAATATCTATACTCATTGATTTTCTCCTTGTAAAAAGAATGTCCCCTGACACATAATCCTCTTTATTGAACAGAAAGTTCCATCTGGATTGTTGTCAAATAAAAAATGCGCATGTATCGGTACATATCATAGCATAATCTCTGCATCTGGTCAAAGGGAGATCCATCCGAAAATACTGGATTTCCGCTTATTTCCGCTTATCGCACAGCATTTTCAACACTCCTGACTGCCGCAATTCCTTTCGGAAATGTAGCTGCACATGATCGGAATGGATTTCAGAAAAGCATTTTTTCTGATCTGTGCCTTTGTCATAGTGTTTTCTCCTTAAAATTTTCTGTGCACATCGAAAAAGACGAAGGTTTCGAAAAACCTCCGTCCAAAATTCCTGTGTGTATAATATTTATTTGCCCTGAACCGCTGCAAATCCACCTTCAAGATCTGCGATGATATCATCGATATGTTCTGTACCGATAGAAAGACGGATTGTGTTCGGTTTGATTCCCTGATCAAGCAGTTCTTCTTCTGTCAGCTGAGAATGTGTTGTTGTTGCCGGATGGATAACAAGGCTCTTAACATCTGCAACATTTGCAAGCAGCGAAAAGATCTTCAGGTTGTCGATGAACTTGTGAGCTTCTTCCTGTCCGCCTTTGATCTCGAATGTGAAAATAGATGCTCCACCATTCGGGAAATATTTTTCATAAAGTGCATGATCCGGATGATTCGGCAGTGACGGATGGTTCACATGCTCTACCATTGGATGATTAGAGAGGTATTCTACTACTTTCTTTGTGTTCTCTACATGACGGTCAATTCTAAGTGACAGTGTCTCTGTTCCCTGCAGAAGAAGGAATGCGTTAAATGGAGAAATTGTTGCTCCCATATCACGAAGAAGGATTGCACGGATGTAAGTTACAAATGCTGCCGGACCTGCTGCATCTACGAAAGATACTCCGTGGTAGCTTGGGTTTGCATCTGCGATTGCCGGGTATTTTCCACTTGCTTTCCAGTCAAATTTACCGGAATCTACGATGATTCCACCAAGAGTTGTTCCGTGTCCACCGATGAATTTGGTAGCAGAATGTACAACGATGTCTGCTCCGTGTTCGATCGGACGGATCAAATACGGTGTTCCGAATGTGTTGTCGATTACAAGCGGAAGTCCATGCTTGTGTGCAATTTCAGCGATCGCATCGATATCCGGGATATCACTGTTCGGATTACCAAGAGTTTCAAGATAGATAGCTCTTGTGTTATCCTGAATTGCATCTTCTACCTCTTTCAGGTTATGTGCATCTACAAATGTAGTTGTGATTCCGTAATGTGTCAGTGTGTGTTCAAGAAGGTTGAAGCTTCCACCGTAGATTGTCTTCTGCGCTACAATATGTCCGCCATCTGCTGCAAGTGCTTCGATGGTATATGTAATTGCAGCTGCTCCGGATGCTGTTGCAAGAGCTGCCACACCACCTTCAAGTGCTGCGATTCTCTTTTCAAATACGTCCTGTGTAGAGTTTGTCAGACGTCCGTAAATGTTACCTGCATCTGCAAGTCCGAATCTTGCTGCTGCATGTGCAGAGTTCTTAAATACATAAGATGTTGTCTGGTAAATCGGTACTGCTCTGGCATCAGATGCCGGATCTGGTTCTTCCTGTCCTACGTGAAGCTGAAGTGTTTCAAATTTATAATCGCTCATATTTTTCTACCTCTCTTTTCTACTGTCTGATGTATCGTGATCTCTATAGTGATCTTTCAAATTTGATAGTTGCATTATATCTACTTTTACCTACTTTGTCAATAGGTTAATAGGGAATTATTTTAAAAACATTTAATTTCAATATGTTTTATCTGTTTTTCTTCTATCAATATAAAAAAGACGCTTTTGGCGCCTTTTCTGTATAATAACATCCACTACTGCTCATCGGTGATCAGCCCGGCGATCAGTTCTGCTCCTGTCACAAGATCTTTGATTGTCGTATATTCATTTACCGAATGTGCCTGGTACATTCCATTTGACAGCACCAGTCCAGGAATCCCGTTCTTCGCAAAGCTGTTGTTATCACTTCCGCCAAATGTCTCTACAAGATTTCCTGCAAGTCCCAGCTCTTTGCTTACTCTTTCAAACCGTTTTACCGGCACACTGTCTTTTGCTGTCTCATAAGCGATCAGATGAACTTCGCAGGTAAGTTCTGATTCAGCTCCGTGTTTTTCAGCCACCTTTTTGAAGGTATTTCCCACTTCTTCTACACAACGAGTCGCTTTTTCATGTGAATAGCTCCGGATTTCTCCCTTTACGATACATTTTTCTGGAACAATGTTCGTTCCGCTCCCACCTTCGATCAATCCGATATTGCAGGTTGTCTCTTCATCCACATGTCCCTGACTGATCTGCATGATCGCTTCGGATGCAATAGCGATCGCATGAATGCCGTGCTCCGGATCAAATCCGGCGTGGGATGCCTTCCCGGTTACTACCACCTGATAAGAAATCAGAGACGGTGCTTTATATGCTGCGCTTCCAACCGGTCCGCTGATATCCAGTACATACGCTTCTTTTGCACGAACCTTTGAAAAATCAAATACGCTGCTGCCCTTGATATAAAGCTCTTCTGCAATTGCAAAAAGAATCTCAATATCCCGGTGTGGTACTCCCGCTTCTTTTACACTGCGGATTCCTTCCAGGATCTCCACAAGTCCTGCCACATCATCAGCTCCAAGAACTGCTTTTCCTGCGGAACGGATCACACCGTCTTCTCCGATGATCCCTTTCTTGCCTTTGGACGGCTCAACCGTATCCATATGGCCGGACAAAAGGACCGGATCTCCCGGAAGATCTCCCGGAAGATATGCATATAAGTTTCCGGCATTTCCTCCGAAATGTTCTCCGGCATTGTCTTCCTCTACTTCAAAACCAAGTTCTTTTAATTTCACGATCAGCCGGTCTGCCATCTGACGCTCCCCAAAGCTTGGTGCATCGATCGCAGTCAGTTCCTGAAATTCATCGACTGCCCGCTGTTCATTTACCTTTATTTTACTCATTTCTGCCACTTCCTTATCTGCACGGTCATTTTTACTGCAATATACTCATATCTACTTTAATACAGCTTCCAGATCTGCAATCAGATCCTCTGCTCCCTCAATTCCAACAGACAATCTCAGAATTCTGTCTGTAATTCCGTTCCGGTCAAGCTCTTCTTTGGAAAGATCCGCATGCGTCTGGGTAATCGGATAAGTGATCAGAGTCTCAGTTCCTCCGAGGCTTTCCGCAAACTGGATCAGTTTTACATTTTCCAGAATGTGATATGCTCTCTCTTTGGAATCTACTTCAAAGGTCAGGATCGAACCAAATCCTCTTGCCTGCTTTTTCATCAGTTCGTAGCCCGGATGTGATTCAAGTCCCGGATAAAGTACCCTTGTCACATACTCCTGCTTCTCCAGAAAATGTGCGATCTTCAGTGCATTTTCCTGTGCCCTGTCCATACGGACTCCAAGCGTCTTGATCCCTCTGAGGATCAGCCAGCTGTCCATCGGTGCAAGGGTTGCTCCTGTCGTCTTGATGATAAAACGAAGCTGTTCCTGAATGTCCTCGCGGTTTGTTATCAGAAAACCAGCAAGTGTGTCATTATGTCCACCCAGATATTTTGTCCCGCTATGCACAACAATGTCAGCACCAAGCTTCAGCGGATTCTGGAAATATGGTGATAAAAAGGTATTGTCCACGATCAGAAGAAGTTCATGTTTTTTTGCTATCTTTGAAAGTTCTTCCAGATCGGATACACGCATCATCGGATTGGTCGGTGTCTCTGCATAAATTGCTTTTGTGTTATCCTGGATATAATCCTCTACATCCACACTGCTTAAATCCACGCTGGTAAATGTCAGTCCATTTTTCACATTGATGCTGTGGAACAGACGGACACTTCCTCCATAAAGATCCTCATCAATGATGATGTGATCGCCCGGTTTGAAAATCTCCATCAGAGCTGTGATTGCTGCCATTCCTGTCGAAAATGCCAGTGCATCGATCCCTTCTTCCAGCGATGCTACGATCTTCTCAAGATGTTCTCTCGTCGGATTCTGTAATCTGGAATAGTCATAACCACTTCCTCCGCCTACTCTGTCTCTTGCAAATGTTGCAGACTGATAGATTGGATAACTGATTGCCCCATATATTTCATCCTTATTATCGTCAGCCAGATGCTGACATCGTGTATCAATTCCGTACTTCATTCTTGTCTATCTCTCCTGTTTCTATAAATCAATGTCGCTATTTACTGTACAATATCTTTCTGCCAAAATCCAGTTTTCTTTTCATAAATTTACGCAAGTTCTTTCTCCGTCATCACACATTCAAACTCTCCGGAGCCGCTTACCTGTGAAAAATCTGCGGTATAGCCGAGCTTTTCATAGAATCCAAGTGCCGCTTTTCTGGAATTGATATAGATTTTTGTCACGCCTTTTTCGTGCATCCAGTTTTCCGCCTCAATGATCCCTGCCTGTCCGTAATGTTTTCCCCTATAGGATTCCAGTGTTGCCACGCGCTCAATTTTTCCGGTATGTTCATCCAGATAATGCAGCCTGCAGGTGGATACCGGATAAATTCCGTCCATCACCAGAATATATTCATCTTCCGGTGTGTCATCTGAAAATTCTCCCTCAAGCGGGATCTTAAATCCCAGGCACATTGCCTGTGTCCGCACATAGTGTACGCCGGCTCTCTGCCATTCTTCTGTCACTCTGACTGCTTTCATCATTCATTCCCCTCTTTCTTTATTTTCCGGATAATTTTTCTCTTCCGTGTGGTGTCATCCATAAGGTTTCATCCGGTCCATTTGGCACGATCGCAAATTCATTGGACGGGCAGCAATCGATATGATAATGCTTCTTGATCGCCGCAAAATTCGTTGTGTCGCCAAATCCCGGTGTCTGATACAAATCTCTTGCATATGCCCACAGATTCGGATAATCGCGGAGAAGCTTTTTATTCAGACGAAATACCGGATAATATGCACAGTCAAATCGTACCAGTGTCACATAAAGACGCACATCAGATTCAGTCAGTCTGTCACCAAATAAGTATCTCTGGTTTGCAAGCCTTTCTTCCAGCCAGTCCAGACGGTTAAATACCATATTGTAAGCACGGTCATAAGCCTTCTGTTTTCTTGCAAATCCAGCTTTATAGACACCATTATTTACCTCACGGAAAATGATATCATTCAGCTTATCGATCTCTTCTCTTAAATCTTCCGGATAAAGATCCGGTGCTCCCTCTTTGTGATAAGGCTTCCATGCCGTCTCAAAGTAAAGTGTCAGGTTGAAATAATCATTATTTACCACCTTACCGGACGGGATATCTACAAGTGCCGGTACGGTAAAGCGTCCGGTATAATCCGGATCTGCTGCAAGATATGCCTCACTGATATAGTGGATTCCAAGAACCGGATCCACATCTCCTTCGTCCAGTGTAAATGCCCAGTCGCTTCTCGGCACATCCGGTCTCTTCGGATCTGCTGTTCCGAGACTGATCACATCTTCAAGGCCAAGGAGCTTTCTTACAATCACGCTGCGGTGCGCCCACGGGCATACCGGTGCCCACAAAAGGCGATAACGCCCCGGCTCTACCGGAAGCTCACCTTCGCCCTCACCAAACGGTGTTTCAAACTGATTCTTCTGACGGTTGAAATTTCCTTCACTGTCTACTTCTTTATTTACCCATTCTGTCGATGTATTTTCTCTCATAATCTTTTCCCTTTCCTACGCTGTCTGATTCTGTTTTTCCTGCTCTTGTCTGATGCTTCTTGGCGATACATATGGCTGTCTCTCATAATCGTTGTCACCAAAACGATAGCCTTCTTCCAGAAGAAATCCGGTATCTTCCATCCACTTCAGACTTTCTGCATTTCCATTGTCTGTCACCAGTCTGATACTCATTGCTTTCGCTCCCTTCTTTTATCCTGTTGGAAAAAATCGACTGATCCCTCAGCCGATTTTGTTTTTTCTCTTAAATTGAATAATCCGGTTCTTCCATCCGGTTGATCTTTGTAAAGAACTCTTTGACACGTTCGTTCTTTGGATTTCCAAACACTTCTCTCGGCGTTCCGTCTTCCAGGATCTTTCCTCCGTCCAGGAAGATCACTCTGGTTGCAACGTTTCGTACAAAGCTCATCTCATGAGAAACCAGAAGCATTGTATATCCTTCATTTGCCGCTTTTTTGATCGTATCCAGAACTTCTCCGACAAGCTCCGGATCCAGTGCAGATGTCGGCTCATCCAGAAGCAAAAGCTTTGGCTCCATCGCAAGTGCTCTTGCGATTGCAACCCTCTGCTGCTGACCACCTGACATATGTCTCGGATAATGGTTTGCGTGATCCAGAAGACCTACATTTTTAAGCTGCTCTCTCGCAATCCTTTCTGCTTCCTCTTTTTTCATCTTCTTTACCACGATCAGCCCCTCCATTACATTCTGAAGCGCTGTCTTCTTTGAAAAAAGATTGAAATTCTGAAAAACCATGCCGGTCTTTTTCCGAAGCTCTGTCAAATCTTTGCCATGAATATGTGCAAGATCCTGTGTCTCACCGTCAATCGTTATGGTTCCGGTTTCCGGTTTTTCCAGTCTGTCCACACATCTTAAAAATGTGGATTTTCCTGTTCCAGAAGGTCCGATGATCGCTACGACATCTCCCTGATTGATGGTAAGGTCGATCCCATCAAGAACCTTATTATTTTTAAATGTTTTTGATATATTTTTGATTTCGATCATACCTTATTCCACCTCTGTATCTCTGATATCTAAAAGTGCCGGTGCATCTTCCGGTACCCGGAGCTTTTTCTCAAGATAGCTGATCACTCTCTCAAGTACGAAAGTAATTACCCAGTAAATAATTGCCAGTGAGATATACACTTCAAAGTAACGGTAATTTCTTCCCGCAAGAATCTTTCCTTCTGCGGTCATCTCCACTACGGAACAGACAAATGCAAGAGAAGTTCCTTTGATCAGTCCGATAAATGCATTTCCAAGGGATGGGAGTGCTACCACGGTTGCCTCCGGAAGGATGATCCTTATCAATGCCTGGAAATAATTCATTCCTAAAGCGCTTGCTGCCTCAACCTGTCCTTTATCTACTGATTCAAGAGAGGCACGGATGATCTCTGCGTTAAATGCAGATTCATTGAGTGCCAGAGCAACGAATGCATATACGATTGGTGCGACTCCATTGACATTGTAGTTGGTTCCACATTTAAAATTGATATATTTCAGGAGCATCGGAATACCGAAATAAGTCACATATAACTGAACCAGGATCGGCGTTCCGCGGATAACCGAGATATAGATACTTACCAGCTGTTTCAGTACCGGTACCTTTTTAATCTTCACAAGTGCAAGGAGCAGTCCCAGGATGAGACTGGCGATCATTGCTGTGACAGCCAGTTCCATTGTGACCGGAAGATATTTTAAAAGTAGCGGTATCTGTGTAAATACCAGTTTTCCATCAAATAATTTACCCATTAATTAATCGTCTCCTCGAACTTATCATCCTCCGGTGCGGCATCCTGACCATACCATTTTTTACTGATCTCAGTCAGGGTTCCGTCTTCCTTCAGCTCCTTCAGCGCTTTGTCTACCTGTTCTCTTAAATCTTTCTGATCCTGTGGGAAAATATAATATGCATAAGAGTTTTCTGCAATCATTTTTGCTTCATCTTCCGGAATATCATTTTTCTGCACATCATAGTTAAATTCTTCCATGTAAGAGTTGTACATTGCCAGATCGATGATCGTAAAATCCTGCGATCCGTCTGCTACATGCTGTAAAAATACAGATGTATCTGCATCCGAGTAAGTAATATTGATCGCTTTATCCGGATTCTTTTCATTCCATGCTTCTACTGCATTGGATACGCTGATTCCTGTACCACCTTCAAAAGAAAGTCCTGCTGCATCTTCAAATGATTTGATCTCTTTTCCACCTTTCTTTGTTACGAATACATAGCTGATCTTGTCATATGGATAAGAGTAAAGATAACTTGCTCCACGGTCTTCGTTGTAAGAGAAGTTGTTGACTCCGATCTGATAATTTCCACTGTTCAGTCCGGAAAGTACAGATCCAAAATCAGTCACTTCGTATTCCAGTTCATAATCCGGAAGTTTATCAAAAACTGCATTCAATACATCCACATCGTATCCTGCCGGCTTGTCATCATCGCCTACATAGACATATGGTTTTGCGTTTGCTCCGGTTGCTGCTTTGATTACTGTCTTTCCACTGTCTGAAGAGCTGTCCTTTGAAGCACTTTCTGAAGAAGATCCGCATCCTGTAGCCAGGACTCCTGCTGCCAGTGTAACTGCTAAAATGCTTGCCAACTTTTTCATAATATTTTTCCTCGTCTTTCGTCTGTTATTTTTCTGCTTTAAATTTGTGTGCCGGATCTTTACTGAGTGATTCTCTTCCTGTCGGTGTCTTCCAGATAGTATCCCAGTCTGTTTCCTGCACCACGATATCATAGTATGTATTTTCCCAATACTCTTCATCTGCTTCATTCAGATCGACAGATGCCGCAAAATCCTTAAAATATGTGTTATGTCTGAATGCCGGGATCTGATACAGATCTCTTGCATATCCCCACAGATTCGGGTAATCTACCAGACGGTGTTTGCAAGGTCCGATATTTCTTGAATAAGACACATCCAGTCTTGCGATGGTTGTATAAAGACGGATATCACTGTCTGTCACATAATCTCCGAATAAGAATCTCTTGTCTGCAAGTCTTTCCTCCATTGCATCAAGCCCTGCGAAAAATGTCTCATATCCATCGGCAAATGCCTGTAAGGATTCAGCGAACTGCGCTCGATAAACAGCGTTGTTTACATTTTCAAAGAGCCATTTGTTCAGCTTATCGATCTCCGGTCTTAATTCTTCCGGGTAAAGATCCGGCGCTCCCTTTTTGTGGAATGGTCTGAACGCTGTTTCCAGATGATTTGTAAGCCAGTGGTAATCATTATTTACCACTTTCTTTGTCTTATAATCTACAAATGCCGGAACGGTTGTACGTCCTGTGTATTCTTCATCCGCATTGTAGTAAAGCTCACTTAAGAACTGTGCGCCCGTTTCCGGATTGATATGATCCGGGGAATTTACAAATTCCCATCCAAGATTCTCTTCCCGGTCTGTCCAGTCTACGATCTCAACTTTCACTGCATCCTCAAGTCCGAGAAGCTCTCTTGCGATCGCTGCCCGATTGGACCAGTTGCATCCTTTTGCCCAGAAAAGAATATATCTGTCTTTTTCTACCGGATTTTTCCTTTCTCCAAAACCTTCCGTGAAGCGGTTGGGCTGACGATGGAAATTTCCATATTCATCAATTTCCTGTGCAGTTTCTCTCGGTCTTACTCTGATCTGTCTTCCATTTACATCTACATATTCAAAATCTGCCATAATTCGTTCCTCCTACTGTTCTTCTGCCTTAAATTTATTGCCCGGATCGCTGCTTAAATGTGCACGGTCATGCGGTGCACCCCAGTATGCATCAAAATTGATCTCATCCAGAAATCTTGCATTGAAAGATTCAAAAAATAATGCGCCGACCTTCTTGTTGTTTGGATTTGCGAAATCCTTAAAGTAGGTGTTGTTTCTGAATGCCGGAATCTGATACAGATCTCTTGCATATCCCCACAGATTCGGATAATCGATCAGGCGGTGTTTGGTATGTCCAAGCTGCCAGGTGTAACGAATATCCAGTCTCGCCAGCGTCACATACAGTCTCACATCACTGTCTGTCACATAATCTCCAAAGAGAAATCTCTGATTTTCCAGACGTTTTTCCAGAATATCCATTGCTGCATAAAAAGAATTATAGGCATCCCAGTAAGCTTCCTTTGATCTTGCAAAGGTTGCTTTATAAACTCCATTATTAATGTTATCAAAGAGCCATTCATTCATCTCATCGATATCTTTTCTGAGTTCTTCCGGATAAAGATCCGGTGCTCCTTTTTTGTGGAACGGTTTAAAATCTACTTCAAAATAATTGGTAAGCCAGGTGTAATCGTTATTTACAACTTTTCCTGTCTTTGTATCGATCAGAGCCGGTACCGTTGTTCTTCCTGTGTAATCATCATCTGCTTTGTAATAAGCTTCACTTAAGAACTGGATCCCAAGGACCGGATCGATATGATCTTTGTCGTATACGAATTCCCATCCAAGATTCTTCTCATGCTTTGCATGATCAACCATGTTGACACTGATTGCATCTTCCAGTCCAAGAAGTTCTCTTACGATCGAAGCTCTGTTAGACCAGTGGCAAAGCTTTGCCCATACCAGATGGTATCTGCCTTTTTCTACAGGATTTTTTCCTTCTCCAAATCCTTCTGTAAAATGATTTGGCTGGCGGACAAAATATCCATTCTCATCTATCTCCGATACGACTTCCTGCGGACGTACACGGATCTTTCTTCCATTTACTACTTCATAATCAAATTCTGCCATTATTTCTTCCTCCGTTCATATTTATCAGTACTGGTTATTTTGTATAACCTTTATTTCCTATCAATTTAGTTGGTATAATATCATCTATTACCTACTAAGTCAATAGGTTAATTTATTTTTTTGTTTTTTTCTTGAAACACATATAACCCTACGGTATAATAGGTAAAAAAGCACCAGGGTTCATAAACTCTCTGGTGCTGCTATTGTACATATAAAAAAATGGGGGAAAACTAATTATGATTTCTACAAAAGGACGTTACGCACTCCGCGTGATGATTGATCTCGCCCAGCATAAGGACGAAGAATATGTTCCGCTTAACGAGATCGCAATCCGCCAGGAAATTTCCGAAAAATACCTGGAAATTGTCCTGAAAATTCTTGTAAAGAAGAAACTCTTAAAAGGACGCCGTGGCAAAGGGGGCGGATACCAGCTTACCAGGGAACCTTCTGAATACACTATCGGCGAGATTCTTGAACTTGCGGAAGGCAATCTTGCTACAGTCGCCTGCCTGGTTCCAGGTGCCGAGGTCTGCAGCCGTGAAGAGCAGTGCATTACGCTTCCTTTGTGGAAGAAATTTGATGGAATGGTACATGATTTCTTCTACGAGATTACATTGGAAGATGTGTTAAACGGAAATATTTAAGGAGATTTTTTATGAATACTTCGAATTTTGAATGGCCAGTTGATAAAAAGCCACTGTATTCCCTGCTTTCAATCCGCCTCCGCGGTCTGATTGACGGAATCCCTCACCAGATCTCAAATCTGGCAAATGCATCGGCCCTTCTCGGTGATGCGCTTCTGAACATCAACTGGGTTGGTTTTTATCTGATGAGAGAAGGCAGGCTCGTCCTTGGTCCTTTCCAGGGCAAACCTGCCTGTATTGAAATTGAAATCGGTAAAGGTGTCTGCGGAACCGCTGTGGCAAACGATCAGGTTATGCTGGTAAAGGATGTCCACCAGTTCCCGGGACATATCGCCTGCGACAGCGCCTCTAATTCCGAGATCGTGATTCCGCTTCATAAAGGAAATGAAATCGTTGGCGTTCTGGATATCGACAGCCCTGTTCTCGCCCGTTTTGATGAAGAAGATCAGGAAGGGCTGGAACACTTTGTCAGAATCCTGGAATCTATTTTTGACAGATAAGCTGTTCTTCCAGATAGCTTACAATCACCTCAGCTGCATATCCATGTGACTTTTCCCCCGGATGCCGGAGAGAACCCACTTTTTCCTCCGGCGTATCCGGGAGTTCTAAAAATCCATAAATCTTTTCATAGCGTGATGGCACATTATGATCCGGATTATTATCACATCCTGACAAAACTCCCCATCCTCTCTGCGAAACAGCCCGGAATTCTACTATTTTCCACACTTGACATTTTCCTTTTCTGCTTATACATTATTACATTAGCAAAACTATTTTTATTTGGAGAGATTAAGATGAATGAATTATTAAAAAAGATCCGCCTAAAAGATGCTTCCGCATTTACACATAGTGGAAAATTCCACGCAGATGATGTATTTTCCTCTGCATTGTTATTATATTTAAATCCGGAAATTACAATCCTTCGTGGTAATAAAGTACCCGAAGACTTTGACGGCATCATATTCGACATTGGGCGTGGCAGATATGACCATCACCAGAAAGACAGCCGCATCCGTGAAAATGGCATCCCTTACGCGGCATTCGGCCTTCTCTGGGAAGAACTTGGTACCAAAATCCTGGGGGAAGATCTTGCTGCTAAGTTTGACGAAGCTTTTGTCCAGCCACTGGATAATAATGATAATACCGGTGAAAAAAATGAACTGGCTTCACTGATTGGAAGCTTCAATCCTTCCTGGGACGAAGATGGCGGAACCGATGAAGCCTTTTTCCGTGCAGTCAGTGTTGCCGGAATGATCCTTGACAATAAATTTGCCCGTTACCTTGGAAATGAACGTGCTGACAAGCGGATCGAAGAAATTCTCGAAACACAAAATCCTGAAGCTGATTCCCGTATTCTGGTCCTTCCTGAATTCATTCCATGCCAGAAACGTCTTTCCGAAACAGATATCGCTTTCGTTATTTTTCCATCCAACCGCGGTGGTTACTGTATCCAGCCTCAGAAAAAAGAATATTCCCTGAATTATAAATGCAGTTTTCCATCTGAATGGCTCGGTCTGGAAAATGAAGAACTCCAGAAAGAAACCGGTCTTTCGAGTGCTTCTTTCTGTCACAAGGGCGGCTTTTTAATGACTACAGCTACTTTAGAAGATGCACGAAAAGCATGTCAGATCAGTCTGGATACCTTTACTGACGAGATTACCCTTGTAAATCTCAGTTCCGACACTTCTACAGACACACTTTTAATGAAACTGCCAGAACTCGCGCATGTAAAAATTATCCACAAACCTCTGCCTGATCTCCCTGCTTTAGATATCAATGGAATTTATGCTGAAATAGAAATGAAAAAAACAGAGTGGAAAAAATATATCAAAGATCTGGTAAAAGATCTGCTGAAAACGAAACCGGAAGCTGTCTATGTCGATGGAGATATGTTTTCTATTTACCCGGTCGTGCATCAGCTTCGCAAAAAGCATATCCCGGTTCTTACTTCTGTTACAAAAAACGGTGAAAAACTTATTATCCGTATCCCATCCGGTTCCTGATTTTTTATTATCAGGAATTTGATGATCTGAAAGTGTCAAAAAGAATGTGCCATAACACATTCTTTTTGACAAATGAGAGCTTAATTATCCCAGTATAATTTTCGCTTTTTATCATCCAGTCCATCCACAAACCTTCTTTTAAATACAAGGAATTCTTCCAGATCCATCAGGATATGGTACAGCATCGCACGGCTCTCAAATTCCTCTCTGGTCTTTGGAAGTGAATTGTTTCTGATAATCGCAAAAAGTTCATGTAGTTCATCCAACTGAGCTGTCGGAACTGTATGTTCCTTCACACATACCAGCATATCAAACACATAACTCGAAATGATCATTGCCTCATCTGGCATATGCCTGATTTTCTTCATCTCATAATGTAAGTTATGGATCACGTTGCACTGCTTCATACGCATTTCAAAATAATCGATATAGTATCCCGGATGTGAGTGAAACGTATTATCCTGATATTCATAGGCATCCTGGATAAAGCCCTGAACCTCTTTTTCCAACGCACAGATATCATCCCATACATTTCTCTGCATTTCCTTATTCGCCAGATATGCCGAGATCTCTCCAAGTATCATCTGCAGACGTTCTTCCGTATATCGCATATTTTCGACCAACGCCTTCCGCTGACTTCCATAATCATAAAACAAGTTCAGGACCAGTGCCATCGTAATTCCGATCAATACCAGCATAAATTCATTTGCAATAAAATCAACTTCAAAATCTCTGACTTCCAGAAAATGCATTCCGATCAGTGCATTTACAGAAATCGTCGCTCCCCATCCGATCATCTCTGAGATAATAACCACAAAAAAAACATAAATACCATATGCCATCCATTCTGATTCTACTGCCGAGAATATAATAAGCGCCATAAGTACTGAAATTATAAATGTTACAACCCTCGCTACCGATAATTTGACAGTTTTCCACTTTGTAGTCACCATCGTAAGAAGTGCAACACTCCCTGCCGCCAGTGAATACTTCAGTCCAAACAGATTGGCTATGTAAATCGCCAGACTGCTTCCTATCGCAATTTTTAGTGCCTGCATCCCAATCTTTTTACTTTTCATTGTTCCTCCTGAAATCTCATGCGTATATCCCCACAAATTCTGTACACTGCTGCATCATCCAGATCTTCCTGTTGTTTTTGCTGTTGCTTTCCATGCATGACAAGTATTTTTTCAATAAGCTCTGGATTATCTTCACCATCAACCATACCGTCAAAAATCATGAGTACTTTTTCGTTTTTCACATCATAATAGTATTGTGTATCATTAGCTGTGTTCCTTTTTTCGTCTGTCACTTTGATGCATACACAGTCATATATAATGCATTCGGAACCGACTGATCATAGCTGAACCACACACATCCATGTCACGCTCATATTACAAATATCTAAAATAATCCCTGTAATCATTATTATACCGATTAACAGACTAATAAACCACCTTTTTTTATCTTTACTCTCCTATAATGGTCTCATAAATTTAGACACTTTTTCGGACAGATTATAATGAATCTGATATACTAAAATCAGTATGGAAGAAAGAATTTTTGAATAATGCAGCCGTTATATTCGACGATAAGCGTGAAGAAAATCTCAAAGAAAAACTCGCCGAAGAACGAAAAGAAAAAGCTGCATATACTCTGTATTGGGAGAGACAAAATCGAACATGATTTTAGAAATTTTTTGAAATTATTTTTTGAAGTGCAAAAAGACATAAAAAAGATGCCAGGATTTCTCCTGACACCATAGTGACTGAACCAATATTCATGAGCTTTCATTTTACCATCTCCCCTTGTTTATTTAAATATGCAACTTTTGATGAAATATACAAACTTGAAGTTAGCGATTTCTTTTTCCGGTATTCTCTGTCCCACGGATTTCCTCATGATAGAAATAATCTACGATCACCGGATGCCCCTGCGGGACTCTGCCATAAGGCATTTCATTATCCACAAAGGCACAATCATACTTCTTAGCCATTTTCTCAGCTTTTACTTCAAGTGCTTCAAAGTAGCTGCGGTTATGCTTGTTATAGATCTCGTCGTAAAGTGGTACAAGATCAGGATATTTTCCGGCGATATAATCCATAATTGTCCTTTTGAAACCGCCTCGAAGATTGAGATTTTCGAGCCAGAACAGATCGCACTGATCTTTTACTCGCTCAAAGATTGCTTCAAAATCCGTGATACCGGGGAATACCGGGGATACGAAACAGACTGTACGGATACCTGCTTTATATACCTGCTTCATAGCAGCGATACGGCGCTCAATGCTCGAAGCAGAGTCCATATCGTTCTTGAAATTTTCATCTAATGTGTTGATCGACCATGAAACGGTTACACGTCCAAGCTTCTTCAGCAGATCAATATCCCGTACCACAAGATCCGACTTTGTGCAGATCAGAATATCTGCGTCACTGCCGATCAGCTGCTCCAGAAGTTTTCTGGTATTCCCGAATTGCTCCTCCTGTGGATTGTAGCCATCTGTCACAGAACCGATGACCACCCGCTGTCCGGCATATTTCTTCGGATTTTTAATTTCCGGCCAATGCTTCACATCAAGGAAAGTGCCCCATTCCTCCTTGTGCCCGGTAAAGCGCTTCATAAAAGAAGCATAGCAATACTTGCAGGCATGTGTACAGCCCACATAGGGATTGACCGAGTAACCGCCTACCGGCAGACTAGACTTAGTCATGATGTTCTTTGTTTCCACCTCACGAATGAGGATTCCATTTATTACTTCTGCCATGATTTCTGTACCTCTAACACTTTATTAGGATCTTTGCAAATACCGCGTCTCTCCATTCCGGCTTCCATCCGGAGAGATCGCTCATGCCGGCAAGAAGAAAGTTCTGCGGACATTTCTTTTCCATCATCTTGAGCTTACCCGGAAAGAATTCAGGGTCAGCGAAGTCATCAATCATATGCCAGCGTTTCACGTTGTTGCGGGCATAACAATATGCACACCCCACTGTGCATCCAATGACAATATTCATGTTCTGAATCTGATCTTTGATACAAATACTCATGACTTCTGCCACTCCTCAAGATTCTTTCTGATGCGGTCGAGGCATTCCTCAAACCGGGTAATTTCTTCCTCTGAAAAACCTTTGTAGTAAATACTGCCCATCTCATCAGATACAGAATCGTACTCGCCCTTTAAGGCATGTGCTTTCTCAGTCAGAAACAGGAGTGTTTTCCTTTTGTCCGTTTCAGACTGAACACGGCTTATCAGCCCTTGATTTTCCATTCTTTCCAGCATCGTAGTAAGAGATGTTATCGCTAATCCGCATTTAGTCGAGAGTGACCTGATTGAGATACCATCCTCCTGCCACAGCACATAAAGAATACGCCCCTGGGCTCCATTAAACGCATCAATATTCTTTTCACTGAGAATCTTCTCGAAAATCCGGTCTCCAAGCTGTTTTATTTTGGTTACAAGAAATCCTCCATTCATTTCCATACAAAAGCTCCTATATAGTAGTTTATTAACAACATACTATATAGGAGCTTTATTGTCAACAGTTTATATGTCCTAATAGGTAAATTCCGTTTTTTTTAATTCTCCAAACTTGAATTGTTCAAGCTTTTCAAATACTAACGTCCTTAATTCTGTTCAATAATTGATTTATAGTAGTTACCAAAGTCAGCAAGTGAATTAACAATTGGAAGCATTTTTGTTCCAAGTTCCGTTAAGCCGTATTCAACTCTCGGTGGCTGCTCATGGTAATCGTGGCGATATGCCAGCCCATCACTCATCATTTGTCTTAAACTATCTGTCAAAACCTTTTGTGAAATACCATCTATACTTCGTTGTAGCTCATTGAATCTCCATGGACGCTCTTTCAAGTTACGCAAAATCAGCAGTTTCCATTTTCCTCCGATAAGAGATACTGCTGTTGCAACTGGGCATTCCGGTAATTCTTCTTTTGCTCGCATAATTCTCACCTCCGAGTCTATTGTAACACATTCATTTTTGAGTGTACAGTTACAAAAAGGTGCGTACTTGTTTTTGTATGTGTCTCACACTATACTAATACCAAGCAACCAGAAACTACAAATTAACTATGGAGGTTATTATGGCAAATTACACAAAAACAACTATTGGAAAGGAAAACCGAATTGAGCTGCATGAAAAGTTGTCTTTAACAGGTGCAGAAATCAGTTTAAACGAACTACCTGCAGGAGCAAATGTCCCATTTGTTCATTCTCATAAAGAAAATGAAGAAATCTATGGAATTCTTTCAGGTAACGGCAAAGCCATAATTGACGGAGAAGAAATTAGCCTTTCAACTGGAGACTGGCTAAAAATCGCACCTACTGCAAAGCGTCAGTTTTTTGCATCCGATATTTCTGGAATTACTTATATCTGCATTCAGGTAAAAGAAAATTCTCTGGAACATTTTACAGCAGAGGATGCCGTAATCGGCTAATTAAAAGTATTTATTTACAAAAATGCACAGTTCACGATAAGCTAAGAACTGTGCATTTCTTTTTGTTCAATATTACGTTTTCTCAATTTTTCAAACAAAAAATTATCAGTGGTTATCTTTTAGAAAACAGCCAACTACAGCGACGCCAAATCCAAGAACACCTAGGACATATCCCCAAAAATTATTTGTTGTCACAGCAATTCCTAAAGGTATTATTGCAATCCCCAATAACTCAATCTTAATTCCTTTCATCGCAAATACCTTCGTTACAAACTTGAAATTGTCAATTTCTTTATTATCTAATCTGTTAGTAATCTATCCAACAGCATCTGCCTGTTGTTTATAAACATTTCTGTTACCTGGTAGCTCTCTGTATCCTCATATTCGCACAGATGTATGCGTCCATTATCAAAACAATAGATATCTGCATCTGGTATTCCTAACAAAATCGGCGAATGCGTAACTATAATAAACTGTGCTCCCTCTTTTGCACAACTATATATTTGCATCAACAATGTAAGCTGTCTCTGTGGGGATAATGCAGCTTCCGGCTCATCAAAAAGATACAAGCCATTTGGATGCAGATTGTTCTGTGCCAATGCGAGAAAACTCTCTCCATGTGATTTTTCATGATATTTGGCAGAAGGATGTGCGAGATCTGCATATTCTTCTTCCTTCGTTGCAACATTATAAAAACTTTCAGCCCTAAGAAAATACCCCCACTTTTCCTTCCGATAACCTTTGGAAATTCTTATCGCATCACACAGCTCTGAATGTGTATCATGCGTAGAAAAAACATAATTCTTTGTTCCACCTTCAGGATTAAAACCATGTGCTACGGCAAGTGCCTCCAATAAAGTTGATTTACCACTGCCATTTTCTCCGACAAAAAAGGTGATTGCTTTGTTGAAATCAAGTTTTTGAATCCCCTTAAAAGCCTTAATTCTCTTTAAATAACTATCGTTATCAATTCTATTCCAATCGAATATTACCCCTTGTAAGAATTGATCATTCATCTAATCACCTTCCTGTAAAAGACACTTTCTAATCCACCAATCCTTCGTTCTAAAGAACTCGGTCAACTGGAATTTCTGGATGCGTATAATGTGCGAAAAAAACTTAACTCCATCTTAAATATAGTGCTGAGTTTCACTGCCATTCTTTAACACCATTTTCACCACACCAAGCAATGCTGCAAACAAAACACCAGCAACCGGCCATACAATCCATGTAATATCCCAGCTCATCGTCCAGAAGCTCCATGCAAGGTAAATCGCTGTAGTCAAGCACCAATATACACCAGAAAACGTGTCAGTCTTTTTCTTAAACAGTTTTTCTTCTTTTGTATATTCGCCTTCCTGAAGAAGGGTATCGTAACTGCTTTTTACCATCCCAACACGAATCAACAGATTCACTCCTATTGCAAGTATGAATAGCAGCAATCCAACGGAAAGGCCGCAACAATAATCAGACGTTTCCATGGCTCCGGCAATAATTGTCGGAATCACTGCCAGTATACAAAGCACTACCCCAACAGCTGTTCCTCTGATAAAAATCGGTTCATAGGAATCTTTTTTTTCTCGTACTATTCCAGATACACCATACTCTGTTTCAAAGCATTCTTTTTCAAAATGTTCCATATGTGATTCTCGCATTCCATATGTAATAAACAAAAAGACGGCTGCCGCAACCATTCCAAGCAAAAAAACACATCCAAATACTGTTGCCAGAGATTCCGAAACATGAAATACGCCATCTTCTGCCATTGTCACAAGAACAATCAATAATATTGGACTTGAGATACACATACTTGTTGCGTTTGCCACTACTTTGGATCCATTTCTTTTCATGTCAAGAAATTCATTTGCGTTCTCCATAGTTACTTTTTTCAACGGTTCTGCATAGCTTTCAGTACTTTCGTGATAGGTGATATTTTCTGCTTTCATTTCATCTTTTAATAGGTAATCTGTACTAACACAAAATAGCTCCGACATCTGTAAAATTCTTTGCAGATCTGGAACAGCTCCTGCACTTTCCCACTTAGATACTGCCTGTCTGGATACGCCCAACTGATTGGCTAGTTCTTCCTGTGACCATCCATTCTTTTTTCTTTCCTCTGTAATCTTATCAGCTAAAATCATTTTTTTCTCCTTTTGCAGATTTTATGAGCTCAATATAACAGTTTTGCTGTTTGCATTCCACCATTTCAGGCTGTAAATCTGTCAACCGGCAGTTGCAAATCACAAAAGAACTCTATGAATTCCGATTTTCCAACAATACAAGCAGGAAATTATTTATCATCTGTATTGTTTTCCTTTTTCTTATGAGTCGAACCCAAGCAAAGAAATGAAGAACCAAGACATAACCATACTATAGCCATAGAACTTTCATTTCCACTCATAAAGCCAATAGCTGACGCTATGAAAAACAGAACTGATGCAATGTAAAATAAGATTGATTTGTTTATCCCTTTTTTCATAAATAAGAATCTCCTCCAAATTCCGATTGTTACATTGGCGAATGAATCCACATGTATCCCAAAATCAAGACACTAAGCACTATTACAAGCAGCAATGTTATACCAATTGCTTTGTGCTTTCGCTTAAAAGCGATAAAACTTCCCACACTCATTACTATGTATGCGAGAAGCAATAACATCGTAAAACTCATATGACCTCCTTAAATTCAGATTTCTCAGTTTCAAAAACTTGAATTTGTAAATATCATTTTACATTTTTATATGAAATCACAATATGACTTGGTGCAAATAATACTGATGCAATAATCAATAGCACTGACCTACTCACAATCCCACTAAATAAGAACAACATTGAAGGAATAATAGAAAGTGCTAATGCTCTGAAAACGCTGTTTTTCTTAAAACATATAATCCAAATAGCACAATAAAGCATTACCAATATGGTATCTACAATCAGATATAGTGCAAATGCTTCGTCAGACCACCACCCAAACCAAGTTCCCGGAATATTGATTATCATGAATCCGAAACAACCCAATCTCCCTACTTGTTCTGTGACCTCAACATATTTATTGTTCCACTTATTATCAAATCCATCTTTGCACTTAATCGCAAATACAACATTGGGTATCATAATGACTGCAATAAAAATCAGCCCAAAAACATTAAACCATTCCATATTATCTACCATTACAAACTTCGATTTTCTCAATTCTCCAAACTTGAATTGAGATTTCATCTATTCCAAGTAATTTAATAATTGTTATATTTTATTATCAAATACCTCTCAAGCCCTTGAAAACACTAAGTTTATCACAGGTTAGCTTTCCCTTATTATTTCCCTTGTGTTATATCGTCCCGTCAGTGTTTACGAACTCTCATAAGGGCAAATACAAGGGCAAGAAAAATCTATAAAACAGTATAACACAAAATAAAAGTGACTTGGTGAACTGATTGAAATGCTTCTGATGTTTATAACGAATGATTGATTGAATGATAAGGAGATTCGATACGATGATAAAATATTTGCAGAATACAATCCACACAGGAACAGCATTGATGTTTATACTTCTGCTGGTTATACGCTTCGCATTGACTGTTAGGAAGCTGAGAAGAACTTAAAGACCACTCCCGGATCGGATTGTGCACATTAAACGCACTTGCCATTGATGAGCCATTAGAATATGCCCAGTTATATCTTGACGGTTTCTCTTTCCATCTGACCGCCCCATACAGTGAAGAACGCCGAGAGGCGGCGTGAGAGTATGCCAGAGAACATGATGCTGCCGACAGGCTGAAATGATGTGGATTTGTTCATAAGTTTGTGTTATACTTCTTTAATAACTGGTCAACAAACAGAAAATGGAGGAATCTATGAAACATAACAACATTATAATCATGTCTGCATTAGCACTTGTGATTAGTTTAACCGGGTGCGGAAATACAAATAAGCTTTCCGAATATGACATGACCGGAATTAGCTTTATAGAATATAATGACATAGATACAGTATGCGAAGATGAAGAACTGATAACTGCTGGAAGCAATTTGCTATCTGACCAAGAGGACAATTTGCTCCTCTCCTATGTAGTAGATAGCGCTATTGAACTTTCTGCCGAGCTGGGAGATTATGACCATTTGGTGTTTACAAATCCCAAATGGATTGAAAACTTTGGCGATTCTGGCAAATTAAAACCCATAGAATATAGCAGCTTATCAAAAAGTATGCAAGAGTTTTTAGACAGTCAAATGCCGATATTGACAAACGACGGAAGTGTATTGCCAGAAGGAACAGGGTTATACGAATACGAAGGTGGCGGTCTGCTTGCATTTCCTGTAAATGTAACTCTTGGAGCAGCGAAGCCGATAGAAGCAAAAAATCCTCTGGTTATGCTAATAGACAATCCGGCAAAAATACTGAAAGCTGATTCTTGTTTGTTGCCCTTGACCTCAAGTGGAAATGTGTTGTTTTTGGATAGCGATAATTTACAACAAGCTTTTGAAAATAGTGAGCTTAAAGATTACGGAGATATTCAAAAGTTTAATGAAAAATAACATTTTACAATTACATAACCAATCCGAGAGGACAGTCGAGAAAATCGATTGTCCTTTTTCTATGCCTATGAGCAGAAAGGAGCGACCACCCATGACAAAGCCAAGAGAGAAAACCCGCGAGGAGCTGCAAGCCGAGATTGAGGGGGAAAAGAAGAAAATACGGCAGTTTGAAAATCGGGAAAAGATGTTGCGTCAGAAGCTATTCAAAGAGGAACGCAGAACGCGCAGCCACCGCCTTATCGTCCGGGGCGCAGTCTTTGAAAGTATTGTGCCAGAAGCAAAGGACATGACTAACGAGGAATCTGCCACCTTTCTCCGGCTTGCATTAACGAGGCAAACTGTATTTTATATCTAGTACAGTTACCAATGTACTTATTGAATGAATGGTTAAATGAAGGCGCAAAAGAGCCGCCCATAAAATAGTAGCTCTATGCGTCAGCTATTTTACGGGCGGTATTCTTTATTAAGAATATATTTAAGTAAATGGACTGCTTTTACTAATACATTTATTCTTAATAGTATCCCCTTGTTTCCCGCCATCCCTTTACATACCACCTGATTCCAACATATACTAGTTGCACGAATAATAAGAGAAATAGCAGATTGATTGGCAATACTGCCTTTATCCAATCCCAAAAGTAGATAGCTATTGCCATACTTACGAGTATCACCATTATGGTAATCATATCCCAACAGTATTTCTTATATAGCCCTGCAATCTTTATTTCGATGAATGCCAAAAGTATTCCCACACCCACCAGACATCCACCGGAAATCAGTATTCTTATCATCCAGTATATAATTCCGGCAACGACAGGATTGGATATTCCATTGCTAACTTGTGCCACATTCTTCCCTGCCAGTATAGTCAATCCTGCAATGTTCTGTATAAAAGTGGCAATTGTATCAAAGAATACCACGCAATCAGAAATAAATATTTTTGACCGTATCATCTGAAAAAGAGTAGTTGATACGGAATACCATATCAGCAGAAACATCAATGCTTCATATATAGCTGTTTTTGCTTTATATCTGCCTGCCAGTTTTTCTCTCTGTGTATCATACCTTTCCTTAGCTTTCAGATAAGCTGTCTGTTTACAATTCCCGCACTTTTGATAGAGCACCGGCTTTTCAACCGGTATCTCTACTTTTTTCTGATGGGAGAGTGCATAATCCCGTTCCTGTTCTGCCTGTCTCTGCTTATCTCGACATTCCTCTATCATGGCTTGGGCGGTGTGCGTTTTCTTTTTCTCGCTCTGCAATAATTCTTTTGTTTTCCTCAAGTCGTTCTTTAAGGCTTGAATGTTCCCTGCTCTGTTCTCGCTGTTTAACCTCTCGTTCAAGGTCAGCGATTCGTCGAGCTGCACTTTCAGTTCCTCGATAGTCCGGTCTTTCTGGTCGAGTTCTTCCTGCATCTGCTCCGTCAGCAGTAGCAATTCTTCCAGTTGATCGTTGCTCTTTGAGTTTTCGTATTCTACCATCTATATCCCTCGCTTTCTCTATCTGCTGTTCAATGTCAGCAATTCGCTGTTCTGTTTCTGCAATAGCCGGTTCTCGCTGTTTAATTTCTGTGCTAATTCCTGCCATTGCTGATTCTCGTCTGTAAGTCGCTGTATCTGGTCTGCCTTTTCTTCCAGAAGCATCAGCAGTTCTTCTGTATCCGGCAAGATTTGAAGCAGCTCTGATAATTCTTTCTCTAATTGCTGCAATCGTTCTTCCTGCTCCTGAAAGCACATCAGCTTCTCGTCCTTTTCCTGTATCTCCTGAAGCATCTCTGCCATGATATTCTGTTGTCCCTCTATCTGTGTAATCATTGCTTCCATCATGGGAATTACTTCTTTGCTTTCTTCTAATGTCATTCAAACACTCCCTCCACATAGACAATGCACCGGATACCTTACCAAAGGTTGCAATTACCTTTTGCAGCAGTGCATTTTGTTTTTTAATCATCTGGTTTTCCTCAACCTTCCATGAACCTTTCCTTATCTGTCCGGTGAGATATTTTTCCTCAATCTTTCTTGCATCCGCACCCTCATGAATCGTAGGGACTTTTAATTTGCCCTGTCTTTCATAAGAGCGGTGGTCAATCTGATTGTCTATGGATAAATGCCGGTTACACATCCTAGCCCATTCGCTTCGCCATAACTCACAATTCTTTGGATTATTCCAGCCGGTAGCATCGGTCAGAACCCGTTTCCATTGTTTTCGGTTTCTTGCCCCGACTTTCTGTACTCCGTTTTCATCAAGTACCGGAATGCGGATTCCATGCCGGTCAGGATTTTTCTTATCCTGCCACCAGTCCGGGTGGGATTCATCAACCACGATATTTCCGTCAGTATCTCTGACAAAATCCCAGTCCTTGACTTCCTTGTTGCCCCATGAGTGGTCTGGATTGAATGGTCGCATGGTTACAAGTAAATGCACATGTGGATTTCCATCGTTCTTATCGTGTATGCTCCAGTCGACACACATTCCCTTATCCACGAAAGTCTTTTGAATATATTCGGTTGTATAATCAATCTGTTCCTGTCTGCTCCATTCTTTCGGCAGGGAAAATTCAAATGAGCGTCCAAGCTGTGCATCTGCATTTTTTTCTATCTTTAAGACCTCATTCCATAGACGCTGTTTCTGAAATGTGATTTTAAACTTTTCCAGTGCGGCATCTTTATCATCCGCTCTTTTATAACGGATAGACTGTTGAAACCTTTTTATATTTTCTTCCGGTACATGCAGCCATTCAGGAGGTGCATTTTCGCACATCATCAGACTGGTGTAGACGACTTCCTTTTTGGAAGTATAGTAACTGATTCTGCCTGTTTCCTCATTCTTCATCACATCTCCATTAAGATATGCCGATGCGGATATGACAGATTTTCCTTTACTGCGCCCGACAATCTTTACTGTAAAGTGAAATATCGCCATGATACGATTCCCCCTTTCTGCCGTATCCGGCATTGATTTCCGACAGCATCTTCTTCTGGTTTTGCAGGAGTGAAGCTGTCGGAACGCCCTCTGCGCAAGAGTGCCCCCTGCGGCATGAGCAGGTCTGGCTGAAAGCCCCGCCGACGGAACGAGCCCGGCAAGCGTAAGCGCAGACCGGTTGCCACTTGTGGCAAACTTATAAGGACGACCTCTGGTTGTCCATAAGTGCGCCCTTCATTCAAAGGCAATGAAGGGAATGGAAAAACCACTCCCTCCGCCATTACACTTCCTCCATATCTGTAAGTGGCTCTTTCTGCATCGCCTTTGAGAAAAACTTTCCGTTTGTTTCCTGCCTTTTTAAGAAGCCTATCAACTTTGGTAAATCTTCCTCCTCAATCGGACAGCCAAGAACCGATTCCACTGCGCCACCAATCTGACAGAGCCTGTGGGTTCGTTTTTTACTTTCCTCTGCTTTCTTTCGCTTTTCCAGTTCCTTCCGCTGTGCAATGAGCTTTTTTGTAGCTTCAATGCTTTCCTGTTCCTTTTTCTCTAATGCACGTATTCTTTCTTCATAAGTCTTTGTTGATTTCGCCATATCGTCTTCATCCTTTCTTTTTCCGATAAACAACAGTTCCCGGTTGCATATCAGTAGAAGCACATGGTATAATCCTCTTGCGTGTAGGTATATCATGGCTTCGGTCTGATAGAACCTTTGGCGGTTTCTTAGGAAGCCGCCTTTTTAAGTTGCCACATTTCTTGTGACAGCTTTTACATTTCCTTTATCCCTCAGATCACGCCCCTCGTTGGCTTCCATGAACTTTTCCAGAATGTCAGTTTTAATAAGGACTTTTCTTCCGACCTTTAATACCGGAAGCTTCTTCCATTCAACCAGCTTTCTCAAAGTGTTTCTGCCAATTCCTGTATAGTCGGCTGCTTCCTCGATGGATAATGCAATCTTTCTTTCCGTCATCTTGTCACCTCCTTATAAATTGCATTATGCAATTTTTGTTGTGCTGTTAGTATAGCGGTTTTATATTGCGTTGTCAAGCGTTATGAAATTTTAAAAATAATCATTAAATTGCATATTGCAATCATGTGAGGTACATGCTATAATTCATACATACCGAAAAAGGAGGCAATCAGCATGAAAGATAAAGAACTACGCAAGCTGATAGGTAGCAGGGCAAAACAGCGTCGTCTGGAATTAAATCTGACACAGCCTTATATTGCAGAGAAGATGGGAGTTACCGCTTCCACAATCCTGCGTTATGAGAATGGTTCGATTGACAATACCAAAAAGATGGTGCTGGAAGGTCTTTCGGAAGCACTTCATGTATCTATTGAATGGCTCAAGGGGGAAACCGATGAATACGAAACCGATATTACGGATAAGAAAGAATTACAGATTCGTGATGCAATGGGCGATATTCTCAAACAGTTACCTCTCGACCTTAGTAAAAAGGAAGATGCTTTTTCCAAAGATTTACTGCTGTTGATGTTAAAGCAATATAACCTGTTTCTGGAATCATTCCAGTTTGCCTGCAAGAATTACAAGGGCAACACGAATGAAGCGGATATTGCAAAGGCAATGGGATTTGAATCGAATGATGAATATAACGAGATTATGTTTCTCCGGGAGATCACCCATACCGTTAATGCCTTTAATGATATGGCAGATATTGTAAGGCTCTATTCCAAGAAACCGGAAATGGCAGAACAAAGGCTTGAAAATCTTTTATCAGAAGTTTTGTATGAGAATTCCGATTCGGTATAGAACGACAACCGGAGTTATGATACAATGAGCACGAGCAAGTCAGGCTGTTTACAGATTTGACGAGCGGCGAATTGGCTTATGGACTTGTCCATAAGATGCCTACACGCAAGAAGCATTTCATCAGTTCCGATTGTCTGATATCGAAAGGAGACACACGATTATGGCAAAAGGATCTGTAAGAAAAAAAGGAAAGAAATGGTACTACCGCTTCTATGTAGAAGATGCAAGCGGCAATCTGGTTCAGAAAGAATACGCTGGAACAGAAAGCAAAAGTGAAACGGAAAAACTGCTCCGTCAGGCAATGGACGAATACGAAAGCAAGAAATTCATTGCAAAGTCGGAAAATATTACAGTTGGAGAATTACTTGATATATGGGCAGAGGAAGAATTAAAGACCGGTACGCTCAGTAATGGGACAGTCCAGAATTACCTCGGTGCTATTACCAGCATCAAGAAGCATCCAATTTCAGAGAGAAAGTTGAAAAATGTAACATCTGAGCATTTACAAGCCTTCTTCGATCTGCTTTCCTTTGGTGGCACTTATCCCGATGGTTCAGAAAGAAAAGGTTACAGCAAAGATTACATCCGTTCTTTCTCGGCAGTATTACAGCAGTCATTCCGATTTGCAGTATCACCAAAGCAATATATCACTTTCAATCCGATGCAGTATATTAAGCTGAAATACCAGACGGATGAGGTTGACCTGTTTTCCGATGATGACATGGATGGCGATATACAGCCAATTCCACGAGAGGATTATGAAAGACTGATTGAATTTCTACAGGATTACAATCCACCGGCAATTCTTCCAATCCAGATAGCTTATTATACAGGACTTCGTATCGGTGAAGCGTGTGGTCTGGCATGGCAGGATGTGAATCTTGAAGAACAGTGCCTTACAATCAGACGCAGTATCCGATATGATGGTTCAAGGCACAAGAATATCATCGGACCAACCAAGCGAAAGAAAGTAAGGATTGTTGATTTTGGAGATACGCTGACTGAGATTCTTCGCAATGCCCGAAAGGAACAGCTTAAAAACCGAATGCAGTACGGAGAACTTTACCACAAAAACTACTACAGAGAAGTAAAAGACAAAAACAGAGTTTACTATGAGTTCTATCATCTGGACGGAACAGAGAACGTTCCAGAGGATTATAAGGAAATATCCTTTGTCTGCTTAAGACCGGATGGAAGTCTGGAACTGCCAAGCACGTTAGGAACTATTTGCAGGAAGATTGCTCAGAAACTGGATGGATTTGAAGGATTTCATTTTCACCAGCTGCGACACACCTACACAAGCAACCTTCTGGCAAATGGAGCAGCACCAAAGGATGTGCAGGAACTTTTAGGACACTCAGATGTCAGTACCACCATGAATGTCTATGCACACTCTACAAGAAAAGCCAAGCGGGAATCCGCAAAGTTACTTGATAAAGTGGCAGGCAACGACTAAATGAAACTTTCCCTTATTTCCCTTACGATTATCTCATAAGGGCAAAAATAAGGGAAAATACATATCATTTCACTAATGAATGGACTGGAAAGCCTGTAAAATAGGGAAAGTTAGAAAGATATTTCTGCAAACTTGAATTTATATATTTGTTTTAATACCATGTTATATTATCAATTTCATTTAGTAATTTTTCCCAATTACTTTTTTTGTTCCATTCAATTTTTCCTTCTATAATGGAACCTAACTCTATATCAAAGCATTTTTCATTACGATTAAAAAATTTCCAGTTCAACCCATTGGTATATATAACTTTTCTAAATGACTCAATATGCCCACGTAATTGTTCATCTTTATCATTTAAAGCTATTGTTGGCATTTTAGCTTCTATACATCCATATATAAGAGCATCTTGAACTTTTTTTCTTTCAAGCAATACAAAATCTGGGAAACCTGAAAGGCCATAATATTTTGCTGAAATTTCACTTCTTTTTCTTGAGGACACATCTCGTACAGATAATTTCTGCTTATTTTTAGATTCTCTAATTACACTTGCAATTAGTGAATAGAGTTCAATTTCCACACAAGCATTTTGAATAAAAGCTAACTCTATTTCTTCTTTAAAATCATCAAAATTTCTTGCTATTGACATTATATCAACCTCCACAAATTCCGATTTCACGATATCATTTCTAATACAGATTTTACCGTATTTTTTAGATTCAGTCCATCTTTTAATCCCAACCGATAGAAAAACTTTTCTGTATCTGCTCCACTGCTGAAAATTGCATTACAGTATTCCGTAATCACTTCTTCCTGTTCTGGGGATAACGTTTCCAGTAATTCCTGGTATTTCTTTTCAATCTCACTTACTGGCTCTTTACCAACACAATATTCACCGCTGCAAGTACCAGCCAAACAGAAGCTGCAATAATTCGAAATGGCAATTTTATCAAAAATCTCAACATATACTGCCGGATATTCTTCACTTTGCTTGTACTCCTGTCAAGACTGAAAAACACATACTGGATGTGTTCATACCCGACTTTCAGCAAACGGCTCTTGACCACTTGTGTAGGCACAGCTTCCCCGTTGATCTGCTGATATGGCTTTGTCGAACATATTGCATCCAGCATCAGCTCTACCAGCTCTTCTACCGTCCCGATTTTGATACGATACCGATTGCATCTGTTGCTTTTATCCATTGCTACGGTGTCAGCGTAAAAGCATTATCACCAGATTCTGCTTTAAACCTATCAAATTCGATAGGTTTAAAATTGGTCATCTGCCTTGTACTCAACAAAACTTTCCGGAAGTGCAATGATAAACTCCCGTCCTTCAATACACTTCCCAGCTGTTCCGCTTGTATTCAGTATTATCGTATGGATTATGGCATGGACCAAAAAAGCACTCGATAAAAAGGAGGGGATCCTGATGTTGATCCTCTATGCCATTTATGTTGTATATATCTGTATACGATAAATATGAAAATTGATTCACTGATGTGATAAAATTCTACCTTTATATTGGAAACAGAAAACAGAAAAATCGCTTGCCGGCAGATAAATTTCTGCCGGCAAGCGATTTTTATTTTTTCAATTAAAATCCTGTCAATCTGAAAAACATCAATTCATTTGCTGATCCG